>JADFOF010000424.1 GCA_022563015.1 Planctomycetota bacterium | reverse complement strand
CGATCATCTCCTGCCGACCGACGCGTTTGCGCTCGAGCTCGCCGCTCGCGGCGTGGCCGTTCGACGGCGATTCCACCCGAACGGCGCGCTCGGGGCGCGACGCCGCCACGCCGTGCGCGTACGACCCGCTCCGATGCCGCGACGAGTGTGGCGCAGGCCTGAACTTCACGGTTTCACCAAGCGCACGGGTGAATCTGGTCAGCACGCTCATGGTCGGCTCCTTCCGATCGCACGTCCCTCCGTGGGCAGCCATGACATGGATTCCGGCTCAGCGGGCGGGTTCATCCCGGGACGAGGCGTCTTGGGGCGAATCCCGGGATGGGCAGGCTCCCGCGAGAGCCCAGATCCGGTGACGGGACTTTCGGAGAGTTATCGGCCGTCGGTCCCCGCAGGCCGCAATCTTGCCCGCCGGGACACTCGATCAGCTGCCCTGGAGCGGCTTCATTCACCGCGTCGCGTTATTGACTGACCGGACGCCGAGTCTGAGCCCGCTGCGGGCGAAGGCTCGGATCACGCTGGTCATCGGAGATATCCGAGCCTTGGCGGACTCAGACTCGGCGTCGTGTACCGATCACGACGCTGCATCTGATTCTGAGAACGCCCTACTCTGCCTCCTCGACCGGCGCGGGCTGGACGACCCTGAGAAGCCCGTCTTCGGTCTGCTCGACGATGCCCAGCTCAAGAAGGGCGTTCAGGGCTGCGGTCTGCTCGGCCCGCTTTTTGGTCTGACCCCACGCCGCCTCGAATCGCCGACCGTGAAGCTCGACCCCGATCTTGAAGCACTTGGCGTGATCGGGCCCCTTTTCATCCAGCACGCGGTATTGCGGCGGCTCGGCGTGGTGCTGCTGCGCGTGCTGCTGGAGCACGGACTTGAAGTTCTCCTGGTGCCCGCACTGGGCAGCCCGTTCGATGACCGGGTCGAGGTGCTCGAGGATGAAAGCCTCGGCGGCGGGGTAGTCCCCGTCGAGGTAGATGGCGGCGATGACGGTCTCGAACACGGCTGCGGCGAGCGACTGGGGAAGCTCCGAGTGCGTCCGCATTCCCTTGCCCAGCAAGAGGGCGCTGTCCAGCCCGATCTCGCGCGCGATGTTCGCGCACGTCTGCCTCGAAACCGCGGTCGACTTGAGCTTGGTCATCTCGCCCTCGAGCAGGTCCGGGTACCGGCGGAAGACGCACTCCGAGACCACCATGCCCAGCACCGCGTCGCCGAGGAACTCCAGCCGCTCGTTCGAATCGACGCGATTATCGGCGATCGAGGCGTGGGTAAGGGCCTCGGCCAGCATCGAAAGGTCGTTGAACCGGTAGCTGATCACGCGCTGGGCGGCGGTGACGCATTCATCGATCATGTGCCTGATCCCGCGTACCCGGCTTGCTCAGGCCGGGCGTACCACTGAACGAACCTCGACATCCACCGGCGATCCGGTTCGGTCGAGGACGCGGGAGCTCATTCGTCGGCGGGATTCCGAACAAAACCCGGAACCAACGGCGAACGAGCACGCGCGTCCTGCGCCCGGGCCTTCCCGGGCCTTGGGTGAGCATAGGTTTAGATCGGCACGCATCAAGGTCGGGTTGAGCGCGGGAGCCGCTGGACTCGCCTGGCGCGGCGGTGAGGGCTATTGTTCGCCCCGCCCCGCAGTGGCGGCTGACCCGAGGACGCCGATGCACTACCCGCGTAAAACAAGCAATATCAAGCGCCGACGCAATCTCGGGTTCCGCGCCCGCATGCGGACCCGGAGCGGGCGAAAGCTGATCAACCGCCGCCGTCGCCTCGGCCGGCAGATCAACTCCCTCTGATCCTCTGGCCGGATGCTGACCGACTCTCGAGGTCGAACGCTCTCAGGTGACGCTGACGGTGTGCGCCCGTGGCATGCCGGGGGGCGATCCGGAGGTGAAAAATTCGGGCCATCGGGGCTGCCATAACCCGAAAACCGGAAATAAACGATTGACTTGCCCGGACGGATCTGGTGAACTGGTGGTATCTGTCAAGGCCCCGGAGCGTGGCCTCATGCGCGTAGTCGCAGGCCGAGACGCTCAGGAGCGGTGTCTATCTGTGTCCCGGCTCGGTTCGCCGAGTCTGAGAACGAGGAGGTTGCGAAATGAAAAGTACAGGCGAAGAACGAAAGAGAGGATGGCTTATTGCGACAGCGGCGGGATTGGGTGTGGTGCTGGGGGCGCACTCGGCGACCGCGCAGTACGCGAGCGACTTCGAGAGCCTGAGTCTGGGCGTGATGACGGGACAGGACGGGTATTACCTGCCGCCCGGAACGAACAGCGTGGACTACATGGTCGAGGCGTACCCGGCGTGCCCGCCGGCGTGCGACTTCGACC
>JADFOF010000423.1 GCA_022563015.1 Planctomycetota bacterium | reverse complement strand
GGAGACGCTGCCCCGGCGCGGGCACCCAGGGCCGAGTGCTCGGTTCAACGCGCCCTGGCGAATGATGAGTCCGGTGACCGCGCCACGCTCGCTGTCCACCCGGCGAGCGGGTTTGCGAACCATTCAGTCGCCCGGGGGGCGCGTGTCGTACATGGGCCGCGACTTCACCCAGGTCGCCGAGGTGTACGCCGGCTCGGGGTATCTGTCTCAGTCGTCGCCGACGGTATTCTTCGGGGTGGATGCGGCGGCTGACGGCACGGTCGTCGTTCGTTGGCACGACGGGGCGCAAAGACAATGATCGTGTCTCGCGATCAACGGTGATGTGAAGACTGATTCGGCCCGGGTTCTTAGTCCTCGAGGGATTCTACCGATTCGCCAATCCCTATGATCGAAACGGTTCCGGTCGCGGAGAGTCGTGCATGAATGAGCAGATCGGTGTCGGCGTGATCGGGCTCGGGTTTATGGGCGCGAGGCACATCCGCGCCTACGCCGCCGCCGGGCGCGAAAACCCTTGCCGAATCGTCGCGGTCTGTGATCGGGACGAGGACCGATTGACGGGAACCGCGTCTGGTTCTGGCAACATTGGTTCCGGCGCCGAGGATCGTCTGTTCGATCCCGCCGAGCTGGCCACGTACACCGATGTCGAAGCGATGCTGGCCGACGATTCGGTCGAGCTCGTCAGCGTCTGCACGCACACCGACACGCACGTGGACACGGCGATCGCGGCGCTGCGGGCCGGCAAGCACGTGCTGGTCGAAAAGCCCGTGGCCATCGAGCCGGACGACATCTCACGCCTGGCGGTCGCGGCTGACGAGTCCGGTCGCCTGTGCATGCCCGCGATGTGCATGCGGTTCTGGCCCGCCTGGGCATGGCTCAAGGACCGGATCGACGACGAATCGTTCGGCCGCGTTCAGAGCGCCGTGTTCCGCCGCCTCGGGAGCATGCCGACGTGGGCACGGGACTTCTACGCCGATGAATCCAGAAGTGGCGGCGCGCTCGTCGACCTGCACATCCACGATACGGATTTCGTCACACACTGCTTCGGGATGCCGCGGTCGGTCTCGTCGGCCGGTTCTGTCAACCACGTCACCACGGCCTATCGGTTTTCCGACGCCGGTCCCCGGCACGTGGTCGCCGAGGGCGCGTGGGGCCATTCCCCGTCGTTCGGCTTTCACATGAGCTTTATCGTTTCGTTCGAGCGCGCGACCGTCGCCTTCGATCTCGCCCGCGAACAGCAACTCGTGCTCTACGGCCACGAAAGGCCAGAGCCGATCGACGTCGATTCGAGCAGCGGCTACGACGGCGAGATTCGAGCGTTGCTCCAGGCAGTGCGCGAGAAGGCGCCTGTGCCGCCGGCGACCCTCCGCGAGGCGATCGATGTCGCCCGTGTGCTGGGCGCCGAGCGAGCAAGCCTGCTCACGGGCGAGACGGTCACCCTGTAACACGAGCCCGCGAGCACCGCTTCTCAGCTGACGCCGTCGCCGTGCGCCATGAGGCGCAGCATGTCCACGCACCTTGCGGCGTAGCCCGCCTCGTTGTCGTACCAGCTCACGAGCTTGAAGAACGTGCCGGACAGCTCGATGCCCGCGGCCGAGTCGTAGATCGAGCTGCGGCGGTCGCCCACGAAGTCGCTGGACACGACCGGCTCGTCGGTGTATCCGAGCACGCCGTTCATCGGCCCCTCGGCCGCGGCCTTCATCGCCGCGTTGATCGCCGACAGGCTCGTCGCCGTGTTCGTGCGCACGGTCAGATCGACGCACGAGACGTCGGCCGTCGGCACGCGGAACGCCATGCCCGTCAGCTTGCCGACAAGTTGCGGCATGCACAGCCCGACGGCCTTGGCGGCGCCGGTGCTCGATGGAATGATGTTCATGTACGCGTTCCGACCGCCGCGAAAGTCCTTCTTGCTCGGGCCGTCCTGGGTCGGCTGGGTGGCGGTGGCCGCGTGGATCGTCGTCATCAGCGCCTCGGCGATGCCGAACTCATCGTCGAGCACCTTGGCCATCAGCGCCAGGCAGTTGGTCGTGCAGCTCGCGTTGGAGATCACGTAGTCCTTCTCGGGGTCGTACTGGTCCGCGTTGACGCCGAGCACGTAGGTCGGCACGCTGTCGGGCGTTTTCGTCGGGGCCGAGAGCAGCACGCGCCTGGCCCCGCCGCCGTCCAGGTGCTTGCGCGCAGCGTCCAATGTGGTGAACAGGCCGGTCGATTCCAGCACGTAATCGACGCGGAGGTCTTTCCACGGCAGGGCCGCCGGATCCCGCTCACTGAGGCACTTCGTGGTTCGCCCGTCGATCGTGAACGCATCGTCCGTGGCCGAGCTGGCGCCGCCGA
>JADFOF010000077.1 GCA_022563015.1 Planctomycetota bacterium | reverse complement strand
GTCGTACTCCTCCAATGCGTATACAGGATTGGTGTCCAGCGTTCTGGCGAGCGGGGCGTCCGTAGCGCCGATCTCGCGCAGCGCGACCCGCGTGGGCGTGGCCGGATCCGACCAGGAATCGACGAACAGGCTTCCCTCCGGGCTCAGGCTGACACCGTGCCGCCCGTCGCCGTCTGTCAGCCGCTCCAGGCGAATCCCGTCCAATTCCGCTCGGTACAGATCACTCCCGGTGAACGACCCTTCTGCTCCCGTGAAGTACACCCACCCGTCCTCCTCGTCCACCCGCAGCAGGCGACGGGCCTCCCACTCGCCCTCCGTCACCGCGCCCGTCGGCGTCCCGTCCGGGCTGTACCGGTACCAGTGCTTCCATCCGCTCCGCTCGCTGCTCAATAGAAACGAGCCGTCTTCGAGAAAGTGCAGCGCGCCCGGCGGACTGATCCACGCCTCGGTGTGATCGCGCAGCAGGACCGTCGGCTCGCCGCCGCTCATGCCGACCGTGCACACGTCAAGCCACGTCTGCGCGCGATCCTGCACGTAGAAATACGCCGCGCTCGAGTCCGGCAGGAATCCCACGCCCGTGATGAGGAACTCAGGGCCGTACCGTGACAGGTCCGCCCAGCGCACTGTCCCGCCGGCGGCGCTCACCAGCCCGAGCCGGACCGTCGGGTTGGCCTGGCCCGGCTTGGGAAACCGCGTGCGCTCGACGCGCTGAACCTGATCGCTGTTGTCCGTGATGACGAACTCGGGCACAGCCGTGCTGTCCATCTCGAGAAACGCGATGTGGGTCGAATCCGGGCTCCACCAGTACGTCCGCCAGTTCCGGCCGAAGACCTCCTCGAAATAGACCCACCCCGCCTTGCCGTGCCGGATCACCTCCGTGCCGCCCTGCGTGAGCGCGCGCTCGGTCCGCGTTGCGATGTCCACGACAAAGAGGTCGTTGTCGCGCACGAACGCCGCGAACGCGCCGTCCGGGCTGAGCGTGTGGAGCTCCTCGCGGCCGGGCGTGCTGGTCAGCCTCACCGCGCTGGACCCATCCCACGCACAGAAGTACAGGTCGTTCTCATGGACGAACAGCGCGCCCGGCGCGTCCGGATTCCAGGACCGCGCCAGCGAGGCTCCGAGCCGCTTCGCGTCCTTCTCGTTGATCGTCGCCAGCCCCGCGATCGCCGCCGCCATATCGCCGGTGGGCTCGAACACCTCGGACCTGCCGGTTCTCGCCTCGACGTTCCATCGTTTTCCATTCTGTGAGATCACGAAGTGGTCGGCGTCCAGCCACCGCAGGATCCGCACCGGGTTGCCGCCAAAGTCCGGGAGGTCTCGCGTCTCGAACCGCGCCTCCCACGTCACGCGCTTGCCGCTCTGGCGATCCTCGGGCAACGGCCGCACCGCGCCGCTGGTGAAACGTGTCGCCGCCGGCACGCGCAGCACCGGGAACTCCCGCCCCTCCTGCGCCCATTCGTCAAAGTAGTTCCAGGCTGCCAGCCCGTCCTCACACTCCGGCTCGAGCAGGTACACCACCAGGTTGCCAAGGTCCTGGGCCGTGCGCACGAGGATGGTCCCGGCATCGACGCGTCGGCTGGTCTGGCTCGCGCTCGCCTCGATCGTCACGATGTGATGTCCCTGAAACGCCCGCGCAGCCCGGGAGACCGCCTCGACCCGGTACGCCTCGACGTCCAGCTCGATGTCCTCGCGCAGTTCCTCCACCTCGACGCCGTGCCTTTGCAGGAGCTCGACCAGCCACGACATGTCAGCCGGAATCAGGTACGCGAAAGGACGGCGGACCTCGACCAGCACCTCGTGCCGATCCCAGATCGTGAGTTCGTAGTCCTTGGCCTGCCCGGTGGAGACGCGCCGCCCTTCGAGCCGCTCCTCCACGAACCCAAGGGCCGTGACCTTCTCCGGCGAAGGCGCGGGCCGGGTTCGGATCGGCACCAGGTCGTCCTCGGCCGGATCGGACCCGGCCTTGCGCGTGCGCGAGCGCGCCGTGCGAACCTGCTCAGAAACCACTTCCCGGTTCTTCGCAGCGTCACGCAGGATCGCGGTGCAGAAGGCCAGCGTCCCCCGTACGCGCTCCTCGTACGACGCGTAGGCGTACGCCTCGGACAGGATCCCGATCCGGTTGCCCAGCCCCATGTACGACGTGCCGAACCGCGCCTGATCCGGGAACGATCGCCAGTTCTCGTGGTCAGCGTCGAAGTTGCCATAAAAGAAGGTGTGCATCCCCCGCTCTGCCTCGAGCGACGCGGTGATCCTCGGGAACATGGTGTCGCGGACATACTCGCGCAGCCCGGCATCGCCGGCGGCGACCTTCGGCCCCGCGTACGTCACCAGGTAGCGGTGCAGCGAACCGTTCGTGGTGTGCGTGTCAACGACGATGGTCGGATCCCACGTGTTGATCAGCCGCACCAGCGCC
The DNA here is from genome assembly GCA_022563015.1 of Planctomycetota bacterium. Taxonomy (GTDB): domain Bacteria; phylum Planctomycetota; class Phycisphaerae; order Phycisphaerales; family UBA1924; genus JADFGU01. The sequence goes on along the minus strand of JADFOF010000077.1, from coordinate 8,557 downwards.
CGCGTCTCGGGCGCTTCGAGCTTGATGAAATCTCGGTTCAGGTCCAGCCCCATGGCGTTGGCGCGCTGGCCCATCCCCTCCTCGGGACCGACCTGCCCGGGGCGGTTGCCCTTGTCCATCCGCTCGTTCCCGTCCGCGTTGTAGATCGGCACGAGGATCACGATCAGGTCGTCCAGCAGCGGGTGATCGTCCATCAGCGCCAGCTCGCGCGCCAGCATCAGCAGGGCCTCTTTCCCGCACACCTCACCGGCGTGGATGTTGCCGAACAGCAGGACGACCATTTTGCCATCATCCTTGACGTGCTGCGCCGCCTCTTCGGCCGACTCGACCGGCGGATCCGCGATCACCAGCGCCGGGATGGTCCGCCCCTCGGAGGTCTCGCCGATCTCGAATCGATGCGCCAGATCAGAACGCTCCGCGATCCGGTCCATCAACGCGACGACGTCGGCGTAACGGGCTGTCGCCCGAAACCCGCTCCGCTCCGCCACCGTCTTCAGATCGTCCGGGATCCCCTCCTGCGCGGCAGCCGAGCCCGCGCAGATTGCGAGCACACATAGAGCCAATATGCGGGTCATCTTCCGTCTCCTCCATCCCGGACTCGAAGCGGTCGGCCGGCGCCTCCCACCTTCTCATAGACAGTCTACACGACGCTCGCGCGGGCAGAACCAGGCGTCATGGCGGATCGGCGCCGATTCGGCGAAAGATCGCGCGCCCGCCGAGTCGCTCGACCAACTCCGCGCCCCGCTCAGGTCCGAGAACACTCGCGGCTGAGGCGAGCGCGTCGGCCGTCGTCCCGTCCGAGGCGATCACGACCACCGCTGTCCGGTGCGTCAGACCGATCCCCGTCCGCGGATCCACGATGTGCGAGTACCGCACGCCATCGACCTCGACGAAGCGCTCGGCATCGCCCGAGCCGGCCACGCCCGCGTTGGCAATCAGCAGCGGCTGCCCCGGAGGATCATCCACGAACCAGGCGGGCATGATCCGCCACCCGGTTTCGCCCGGCGGTGGATCACCCACCGCGATGTCGCCCCCGAGGTTGACGAGAGATCGGCTCAGCCCGTGTCTTTTCAGTTCCGCAAGGGCCTCATCCGCGGCGAACCCCTTGCCGATCCCGCCCAGGTCAAGGCGCATCCCCGCAACGGCCAGGCTTACCGTTCTCGCCGACGGGTCGATCTGCACCTTCTGCCAGCCCACACGCGACATTGCGGCGGCAAGTTCGTCGCGATCAGGCAACCGCCCGTCGCGGCCCGCTCGCCGCCACAGCCTTACGATCGGGCCGACCGTGACATCAAACGCGCCGTCGGACGCGCGGGAGATCGTTTCGGCCACGCGCAGCACCGCGATCAGGTCGTCGCTGGCACGGACCGGACCGGTCCCCGCCCGCTCGCACACGCGCATGAGTTCGCTCTGGGCGCGGTAGTCGCTCAGGACGCTGTCCAGGTGCTGGATTCGCTCGAACGCGTCCCCGGCCGCCGCAACCGCCTCGTCCCGCGTGCGCGCGTACAGCACGATCTCAGCCCGCCCGCCCATGGCCTGACGAGTAAACTCATACCGCGTCAGTCGGGTCGGCCCGGCGCACCCGACCTGCACGATCATCAGGGCTGCCCCCACCACCGCGGCACACAGACCGGCCACCGGAGTTCTCATGACGCGAATCGGTCGAAACGGCATCATCCTGTCCCTTCGCTCCGCTATGCCCGCCGCCGCGATCGTCATCTCGGGCGGGTGTGCGAGCGCTCCGACGCTCCAACCGTACACCGAGATCGTCCCCGGATCCGTCCGCGATCTCGACATGCTGGCCATCCCCGGCGGAACGATCACGATCAAGGATCCCGAGAACGCCGGCCGGACCCGATCCGTCGAGGTCGGCCCGTTCTGGATCGCCACATACGAGATCACGTGGGACCAGTACGACCCGTTCGTGTTCGAGGACATGGAGCCGGACCGGGAAACCGAGCGCGACGCCGATGCCTTCAGCCGTCCCAGCAAACCCTACATCCCGCCCGACCTGGGGTTCGGGCACGACGGCTACCCGGTGATCTCGGCGTCGTTTCAAGGGGCCGAGCAGTTCTGCAAGTGGCTCTCGTTCCGCACGGGCAGGAACTATCGGCTGCCGACCGAGGCCGAGTGGGAGTGGGCCTGCCGCGCCGGCTCCGACGCCGCGTATTCCTTCGGCGACGATGCGGCCCGGCTGGGTGAATTCGCCTGGTACGACGCGAACTCGGAGCTTGTGACGCACCCTGTGGGCGAGAAGAAACCCAACGCCTGGGGGCTGTACGACGTGCACGGCAACGCGGGCGAATGGTGCGTCGACCTGGCGGGCAAGCCGGTGATCCTCGGCGGCGGGCAACCGCACTCAGCCGAGCAGCTGCGGTGCGAAGGCCGCCTCTACCAGGACTCGTCCTGGAACATGACCGACCCCCAGATCCCCAAGAGCCCGTGGTGGCTCTCGGACTGCCCATTCAGCGGGTTCCGCGTGATCCGCGTGCCCGATTGACCCACGCCCAATCCGAATCCAATCCGCGCGAGCCGCCCCGTCCCCGGGGCGATCTCTGTATCTTCCCCCAGAATCAGGTACACTGGCGCGATGCAAACCCAGGGCGACACCCAAGGATCCAGACCATGAACACACGCCATCTCAGAATCGGCCTTTTCGCGTCACTGATCGGCGGCCTGTGCAGCCAGTCGCTCGCCCAGGAGGCGTACCGGCTCCCGCCGCCGGAGATCGTCGCGATTCTCGACGCTCCACCCACGCCCTCGGTCAGCCTCTCGCCCGACCGTTCGCACATTCTTCTCGTGCAGCGGGAGAATCTGCCGCCGCTGCGCGAGCTGGCCAAGCCCATGGCCAGGCTCGCCGGCATGCGCCTCGATCCCGCCACCAACGGGCGCCACGGACCGCGCCGCTACGTCGGCCTCACACTCAGGGCGCTGCCCGACGGCCGGGATCGTGCCATTCGATTGCCCGATGATCCGGACGTGGGGTTCCCCGCGTGGTCTCCGGACGGCTCGCGTTTCGCGTTCACCATCACCGGCGAGCACGGCGTGCAGCTCTGGATCGGCGACACCGCCACAGCCGAGGCCGAGCCACTCACCGGGTTCAACCTCAACACCACCCTGGGGGGATTCACGTGGATGCCCTCTGGAGACCGGTTGCTGTGCCGATTCGTGCCCGAAGACCGCGGCGAACGACCGGAACGGCTGCGCGTCCCGATCGGCCCCGTCACGCAGCAGACCGCTCAACGAACCGCCCCCGTGCGCACGTACCAGGACCTGCTCAAGGACGCCCACGACGAAGCACTGTTCGAGCACCTGCTGACATCGCAACTGGCGATCGTGGACGCGAGCACCGGCGAACGCACGAACGTGGGTAAGCCCGCGATCTTCTCAACCGCGAGCCCCTCGCCCGATGGACGCTTCCTCCTGGTAACGCGCGTGAGGCGCCCCTATTCGTACCTCGTCCCGTTCTATTCCTTCCCGGCTCAAGTTGAGGTCTGGGACACCACCGGCCGTCCCGTGGCCGACATCGCCATGCTCCCGCTGCGCGACACGACGCCCATCGGGGGTGTGCCCACCGGACCCAGGCGCATCACGTGGCAGAACAACGCGGACGCGCGGCTGGTCTGGGCCCAGGCGCTGGACGGCGGAGACCCAAAGGCCGAGGTTCCCCACCGCGACCGCATCCTCGCGCTCGACGCCCCCTTCACCGGCGAGCCGGTCGAGGTGCTCCGCGTCGAGGATCGATTCTCGAGGATCAACTGGATCGCACAAGGACAACTCGCCCTCGTCAGCGAGTACGACAGGGACGAGCGATGGACCAGAACGTGGCTGTATGACTTTGCGCGCCCAGCGGCGCCGGGCACACTCGTGTTCAGCCGAAACCGCCAGGACCGCTACGCCGACAAGGGAAGCCCCGTCACCACGACCGACCCCCGCGGGCGGCGGCTGGTCCACGTTCACGACGGGTCGGTCTTTTTGTCCGGACAGGGCGCGACGCCCGAAGGGGACCGGCCGTTTCTCGACCGCATGAGCCTGCGCGAGCCCTTCGCGACCGAGCGTTTGTGGCGGAGTCAGGGCGAGAGCTACGAGACATTCGCGGGGCTGCTCGAAGATGACGGCTCACGCATCCTCGCGCGATATGAAACAAAGACACAGCCGCCCAACTACTTTATTCGAGACCTCGCCGCGGGCACGCGCGTCGCGATCACGAGCTTCCCGGACCCGCATCCGCAACTCAGAGGACTCCGCAAGGAACTGGTGAAGTACGAGCGCGACGACGGTGTCCAGCTGTCGGCCACGCTGTACCTGCCGCCCGACTACGTCCAGGGTGAGCGCCTGCCGCTGCTCGTCTGGGCCTATCCGTTCGAGTTCAACGATGCCGCGACCGCCGGTCAGGTGCGCGGCTCGCCGCACCGTTTCACGCGCATCAGCGGCACGTCGCACCTGTTCCTGCTCACGCAGGGGTACGCGATCATGGACCGGGCCGCGATGCCGGTGGTCGGCGCCGATCCCGAGACCGTCAACGACACGTTCATCGAGCAGATCGTCGCCAGCGCCAAGGCCGCCATCGACGCCGCGGCGGAACTCGGTGTGGCGGACCCGGACCGGGCCGCGGTCGGCGGCCACAGCTACGGCGCCTTCATGACGGCGAATCTGCTGGCCCACAGCGATCTGTTCCGCGCCGGCATCGCTCGCAGCGGCGCGTACAACCGCTCGCTCACACCCTTCGGGTTCCAGAGCGAACGCCGCACATTCTGGGAGGCCCCGGAGATCTACTTCCAGCTCTCCCCGTTCATGCACGCCGACAAGATCGACGAGCCGATCCTGCTCATCCACGGCCAGATGGACAACAACTCAGGCACGTTCCCGATCCAGTCCGAGCGTCTCTACCACGCGATCAAGGGGCACGGCGGGACGGCGAGGCTGGTCATGCTCCCCTACGAAAGCCACGGGTATCGCGCACGCGAGTCCGTCATGCAGACCCTGGCCGAGATGATCGACTGGCTCGACCGGCACGTGAAATACGCGCCGCCCCGCTCCGCGTCCGAATCGCTCGCAACCCCCGGGGAGGGCGACGGTGGGCGATAGTGTGATTCCGCCCCGCACCACACGGGCCGGCCCGCGACACGGTTTCGCGCCCGCCCCAAGAGGATACTGAGATGACACACGACCGTGCACGCACCTCGGACGTTTCCCGGCGTCAGTTCATCAAGGCGTCGGCGGGACTCGCTGTCGTCGCCTCGGCCGCACCGCTCATCGCCAGAACCGCCAACGTGCGGGGCATGGACACGGTCAAGGTCGGCCTGATCGGCTGCGGCGGTCGCGGCACGGGGGCCGCCGCGCAAGCCATGCACGCCGACGCGGGCGCGGTCCTCTGGGCCATGGCTGACATCTTCCCCGGGCGCATCGACGACAAGCTGGGCAATCTCGCACAGATCTCGGAGCAGATGATCCTCGACGAACACCATGCCGCTCGCAGCGACAAGATCCAGGTCAGTGACGACCGCAAGTTTCTCGGGTTCGACGCGTATCAGCAGCTCATTGACTCCGGCGTCGACGTGGTCCTGCTCGCCACGCCGCCCGTGTTCCGACCGACGCACCTGCGAGCGGCGGTGCTGGCCAACAAGCACATCTTCTGCGAGAAACCCGTCGCCGTGGACGCCCCCGGCATCCGCTCGGTGCTTGAGACCTCCGCCATGGCCGAGGCCCGCGGGCTCTCGCTCATGAGCGGCTTCTGCTGGCGCTATCACAGCCAGATGCGCGAGGGCTTCGGGCGGTTGCTCGACGGCGGAATCGGCGATGTCCACACCGTGCAGTCGACCTACAACGTCGCGGGATGGGTGGAGACACACGAGCGCCAGCCCGGGTGGAGCGACCTCGAATTCCAACTCCGCAACTGGCAGTACTTCACGCCCCTCAGCGGCGACCACATCGTCGAGCAGGGCATTCACGCGGTCGATTGGATCGCATGGGCGAATCGCGACGTGCCGCCGCTTCGCTGCACGGCCATCGGCGGGCGCAGCGTTCGTCCGGACGTTCCCGAAACCGGAAACGTCTACGATCATTTCTCGGTTATGTACGAGTATGAGAACGGCGCGCGCGGCTACCACATGTGCCGTCACTGGCCGACGAAGTCCGGCGACAACACCGCGTACATGCTCGGCTCAGACGGCACCTACACCATGAGGCCATGGAGCGAGCAGCACATCATGACCGGCTCCAACCCGTGGAAGGGGTCCGCCACCAAGAACAACATGTACCAGCAGGAGCACGACGAGCTCTTCGCGGCGATCAAGAGCGGCGACCGTGTGGACGACGGCGTGCTGATGGCGCACTCGACGCTCATGGCGATCATGGGCCGCATGGCTGCGTATACCGGCGAAACCATCACCTGGGAGCAGGCACTCAAATCGCAAGAGAATCTCAGCCCCGACGGATGGGAATGGGGCCCGCGCCCGTTCCCGGAAGTCGCCAGGCCCGGCAAGACCAGGTTCTTTTGATGGAATCCGGATTCGGTCGCCCACACACGAGCGGTACTTCTGCCGCGTCACCCCCACAGATCGCCATGACCACCGAACTCGATCGAAGAGGCTTCATCACATCGTGCGCCGGCGCCTCGCTCGCGGTTGCTATCGGCGCCGTGCCGGCGGCAGCAAAGGGACCGGCCATGCCCAGCAAACGAAACGTGAGAAAGGCGCTGAAGTACGGCATGATCGGCCCGGGCGACACCGTGCTCGAAAAGTTCAGTCTTATCAAAGAACTCGGGTTCGACGGCGTGGAGCCGGACGCCCCCAGCGGGCTGGACAAGGACGAAGTGCTCAGCGCGATGGACAAGACCGGCATCATCATCCCGGGCGTCGTCGATTCGGTTCACTGGAGCAAGCCGTTCTCGCACCCCGATCCGAACGTGCGGGCCGAGGGCAGGCGCGGGCTCGAACAGGCGATCAGGGACTGCAAGCGGTTGCGCGGCACGTCCGTGCTGGTCGTTCCGGCTGTGGTCAACGCGAGCGTTTCGTACGACGACGCCTATGAGCGCTCGCAGGAGGAGATCCGCAAGGTCCTCCCCATGGCCGAGGATCTGCGGATCCGGCTGCTCATGGAGAACGTGTGGAACAACTTCCTGCTCAGCCCGCTCGAAGCCGCCCGCTACACCGACGAGTTCGACAGCGAGTGGGTCGGGTGGCACTTCGACATCGGCAACATCGTCGCGTACGGCTGGCCGGAGCAGTGGATCCGGATCCTCGGCCGCCGCATCCACAAGACCGACGCCAAGGAATACAGCCGAAAGAAGATGAACGAGGAGGGCAAGGGCGCGGGATTCCGCGTCGAACTGCTCGAGGGAGACTGCGGCTGGCCAAAGGTCATGGCCGCGCTCGACGAGATCGGCTACACCGCCAGGGACGAGGCGTGGATGGCGGCCGAGGTCAGTGGCGGCGACGCCGATCGCCTCCGCGACATCTCCGAGCGCATGGACCGCATCGCGGCGAGCTGATTCAACACAATCCTCCAACCGCGCGCCCGCGAACGCTTCGGGATAAATCCCGGAGCTTTTCGTGAATCAACGCGCACGGACGATCACTTCAGCATCGATGCGACCAGCTCGTGTGCCGCCTTGATGTCCTCCGCTCGGTCCACGCCCGCCTCGCGTTCGATCAGCAGATCGCAGCGCACGTTGCGGCTTCGGAGCACGTCGAAGAATCGTGGCCAATCGACCTGGCCCGTTCCCGCGCGGACCTCCGTGCCCCACGTGCCCGGCTCGTTTGTCGCGACGGCGTCCTTGATGTGCACCTGACTGACCCGCGGCGCGAGCAGCTCGATCGCGCGCACCGGGTCGCCCATCCCGTACAGGATCATGTTCGCCGGGTCGAAGTTCACGCCCAGTGTCGGCCGATCGATCTCGTCGAGCGCCCCGAGCAGCGTCTCGGCGGTTTCCTGCCCCGTCTCGAACGCTGCGCTCACGCCCCGGTCCGCGAAACGATCGATGATCTGCCCGAGCCGATCGACCATGAGATCGCGCTTCGGATCGGTCGGGTCATCAGGAATGAAGCCGGCGTGGAACGTGACGAGCCCGACGCCGAGCCGTTCTGCGAGCGCCGCATTCTCGCCGGCCGCGGCAAGGTTCGCCTCCCAGTATTCGTCCAGCCGAACGCCTCCGGTCCTGCGGATTGATTCCAAGGTCGAGTAGTCCTCCCCCGCCATCGCCATCATGCCCGAGAGAATGTCGATGCCCGCGTCGCAGAACGCAGCGATGGTCTCCCGCTCGCCCCACTCGCCCTTGCGGATCGGATCCAGCGCGAGCTGCACCGCGTCCATCCCGGCACGCCCCAACCCTTCGACCAGCTCCGCGGGCGAACCCGGGCTGAGCGACCACGAGCACACGCCGATTCGTCCGGGCATGGGTCACTCTATGCCCACTTCAGCCGTCGCGTTCAGTGCCTGCGCCCTTGCCGATCGCGCTACCATCCTCCATGCGGATCCTGCTGGCCAATCCGCGCGGCTTCTGCGCCGGTGTGCGCATGGCGATCGACGTCGTCGAACAGTTCCTGGACATTCTCCC
>JADFOF010000422.1 GCA_022563015.1 Planctomycetota bacterium | reverse complement strand
GGGAATACGGGGATATGCCCGCACCCGAGTTCCAGGCTCGTCTCGGCCCGGCGGTCGACAAGATCATCGAACGCCTCGACGCTCTGTCGCCGAACGGCAAGCGCGGCCTGAGTCGCATCGCGGCGATCAGCATCGGTGACGCTGCGAAGGCGATCGGCGGCGGCATCGTCGTGGCGATCGGCCTCTTTATCAGGGGCGCGAACTGATGCGCGACGCTGGGCCGGCGATAGGTTGATCCCGTGACGATCATCGACCTCCGCCACGAGTACCCGCAGACCACGACGCTGGTCACGCCGCACATCGGGGCCGTGCTGCACCACTCGGGGCGCAACATCCTCGCCACCGCTACGCCAATGCAGGAGCGGGCGCGGATCGCGGCGATCGCCGCTACCACAAGAGCCGCGGCTACCGCATGGGGTTCGCGTACCACTTCGCAGCGTTTCCGTCTGGCAACCTCTACCGAATCGGCGACCTCGATACCCAGCGCGCTCACGTAGCGCGCAAGAACCACCTCTACATGGGTATCTGCATCATCGGTGACTACACGTGCTCTGAGCCCACTGAGCGTGCTCAGGACGCCGTACGCGAAGCGCTGGAACTCTCCGGGCTCGACCTACTCGGCGGGCACCGGGAGTTCCAGCCGGACAAGGGCATCTGCCCCGGGTTCTGGGATTATGAGGTGCTGAAGCACCCGAAGCCGGAACCGCTCGGCATCATCTCCGCGCAGATCAAGGTCACGCAGGCGGCGGCGAAGATGAACGACCACTTCCTGATCCCGATGCACCAGACCGACCGCAAGCGGAGCTACGAGTTGAGGATTCCGAGGTGAAGACGTATCCGATTTATCGCGTGCAATGGGACGACATCCAATCGAGCGGAGGCTGGTACGACAAGGACGCGCTGGACGAGGCCGGTGTCGCTCATTGCGAGTCCGTCGGCTACCTCGTCTACCGAGACCGCAAGGTGATCAAGCTGGCGTCGATCGTGGAGTACGAGAAGACCCGCGACGCCGGGTACATCCACGCCATCCCCCGAGGCTGCGTGACGAAGATGTGGCGGATCGACAAGTGACTGAGGCACAGAAGCAAGCCCTCTACGTCGTGCTGCATCTGCTGGGCTTTGCGGTGCTGGCCTTCCACATGGCTGCGGCCGAGTACCACCGAAACCGTTGGCTACAGAGTAGGAGACGACGATGAACACAGACATTCTGAAGACCCTTGTCCGCCCCACGGTGACGTGGGCGCTGGTCGGCGCGGTGATCGCGGCAGCGTTCCTCGACATCGCGGCGTTCGACAAGCTCGAAGCGCTCGCGCTGATCACGATCGGCTTCTGGTTCGGGTCTCGCACGAGCTAACCGAAGGGAGGTGATGCCCATGCCCGGAGACGGTCCGTACCGCATGCCATCCAGCCCCGCCGCCATGAGGTGAGCGGGGTTGGTATACTGAACGCGACCGCCCTTTCGGTTGAGCAATCGACTGGGGGCTGATGCGAACCCTGCGGGGTAGTGACTGCTGGAACGGGAACCAACTATGGGACGAGATGCGGTGAAGTTCGCGCGGGAGCTCATTGAGAGCAATCCCGAGGCCAAGGCTGAGTACGATCGCCTTCTGCCTGAGTTCACGCTGTACCGCGCCCAGCTTGAAGCCCGCCGCGACAAGGAGAAGGTTGACTCGCAGGTGTAGACTGACGAGTGTTCCCTCCTGGAACAGGCAGAGCCCGCGCGAAGGTGCGGGTTTTGCTATGCTGGTGGCATCCGCTGAGATGCAGCAAGAGGCCCGGCACATTGATGGCCGGGCCTCTCTGCGGTAGCGGGGCGCGAAGGGGGGCAAGCAACCCCGCTGCCGGTCTAGTGGCCCGCTGAGGGGCCTACGGGGAGCGGGTGGTGGCGCGGTGTTGCATAGAGCACCGCCAATTCCAGCACTTGATGTTCTCAGGCCCACCGATCTCGCCCGTCAACGCGACATGGCGCGAATACTCTTCAACGCCCATGCCCGGCTGCGGTGAGCCATTGGCGAGTCCATCGTCGAGACAGTCGTATGCGTGAGCGAGTTCGCCAGCGAGCACTATCATCCGCGCCGGGTTCAGTCTGGCGACGACTACCTGCGATGTGCCGTCGGGGAAGCAGATTGCATACCCCGGAGTCAGTACATAGCGCCCGTCTCCGATCGGAAGATTGAAGGCCGTCCGGTCATCCACGATCGTGACGGTCACGTTGCTCCCAAGGAGCAGCAGCAGCATCGCGATCAGGAACTGCATCAGAAGGGTAGATCGGAAGGCTCATCGTCAGCCGCGACGTCGCCCGCAGGTTCCGCGCGGTGCGTGGTCACGTTACTGTCGCCGTCCTTGCC
>JADFOF010000421.1 GCA_022563015.1 Planctomycetota bacterium | reverse complement strand
GGTTGTTCGTTCCAAACTGCCGGATCCAGATCCGTTCACCGGATTCGCTATAGCGGGCGAGGAATACGTCACCTTGCCCAAACGGGTTGAGCGTCGCCAATTCTCCATTTGTCGTACCAGCGACCATCACGCCCCCCTCGCCGTCGGGCGCAAGTGCGGTAGCTATCTCGCCCTGGGACGTACCGAATTGGTGCAGCCAGAGTTGCCTGCCGTCCGCGTCATAGCGGGCCAGGAAAACGTCGTAGTAGAAGGTCTGGTGACCAGGTACGCGGCCCGCGTTCGGCCCTCCCAGACTCCCGTTTGTTCCTCCTGCAATCATCACGCCGCCGCTGCCGTCGGGGGCAAGGGCGCGGACATCATCGCTGGTGGACGTGCCGAACTGACGGATCCAGAGTTGGTTGCCAGCACTGTCATAGCGTGCCAGGAAAACGTCGTTCGTGTAGAGCCCCGCGTTGGGGCCGCCCAGGCTGCCGTGTGTCCATCCCGTGATCATCACGCCCCCCGCACCGTCGGGCGCAAGGGCGAAGGCGGAGTCTTCGGCGCTGGTGCCGAACTGGCGGATCCAGAGCCGATTGCCGTTGGCATCGTAACGTGCCAGAAAAACATCGCTTGAGCAGTACTGGGGCATGCAGCCCGCGTTGGGTCCGGCGAGGCTGTTGTCTGTCCCTCCAGCGACGAACACTCCTCCCTCCCCATCGGGCGCAAGGGCGGAGCCAGCGTCATCGGCGCTATCGCCGAACTGACGGATCCAGAGTTGGTTTCCCGCGCCGTCGTAGCGGGCCAGGAATGCGTCGCCCGAGCAGCCCGCAGGTACGCAACCCGGGTTCGGCCCGCCCAGGCTTCCCCTTGTATATCCGGTCACCATCACGCCTCCAACGCCGTCGGGCGCAAGGGCGCGCACGATCTCGTCGCGGATTGTGCCGAATTGCCGAATCCAAAGTTGATTGCCCCGGTCGTCATAGCGGGCCAGCCAGGCATCGCCTATACCGAGTCCCCCCGCGAACGGTCCGCCCAGGCTGCCCTTTGTCGATCCACCGACAAACGTGCCTCCCTCACCATCGGGTGCGAGGGCTGATGCGTAATCGCTGCTGCTCGTGCCGAACTGGGTGATCCAGGTCTGGTTCTGCGCGTGAGCGGCGGGGATGAGGGAAAACGGGGCCGGGATGGGGGCGGTGATCAGTGCGAGTAAGCAGAGCGGAACAAGGTTCCGCACACCGAGCAACGTTCGGGGACGGCCGGGGTTTCTCGGCGTCATCTTTGATACTCCGATCAATGCGCTTTCGGGCGGCGGCCGAAAGCCGCGGTTCCCCTGCGCACGTGCCGGTCACCAGAGCCCGGCCCGCTCTGCGGGGGTGAATCACTGTGGAACGTTTCCATAATACGGGAATGCCCCGGCGACCGCAATGGGAAAGTCGTTCTTATCGAGAATTGGAGTCATTCTGAGGCTATGGCACTCGCAATCGGCCCCCGAGCATCCAGAAGGCCGATCTGGGTTCGACCGGGTCGGGCGATCATGCCCGCGTCAGGTCGGGGCGATGCGGCGGTCCGTGCCGGCCATCCGTTCGAGCAAGGCCGTCAAGCCGCGCTGACCGATCTCCAGCGCCGTCAACGCCTTGGTGTTGGCTGTCACGACCGAGAGCAGCGCGTCAGCGTGCCGGCGTTCCTCCATCAGCCGATCGTGCATCTCGCAGAGTTGTTTCTCGCGCGCCGACGCCGAGCGCCGCTCGACCAGCCACATCCACCCGATCAAACCCGCGATCCCGAACTGCGCCAGCGCCGCCGCGACATCAACCTCGCCCATCACGCCTCCATCCGTTCACATCTTGCGGAACACAGCCCGATACTTCAGCGTCGTCTTTCGCCCACGATCGGTGAGCCCGAGCGGCTCGAACGTGATGAACTTCATGCCCGTCCACGTCCGCTCGTGCAGGTCAATGAGCGTCCCGGCTGTGCCCGCCGGCGTCGGATAGACCAACTCCGCCGTGATCGCGTCGCGCAGCGTCCACAGGCCCGCCTCGTCGACCGCGACCAGCCGACCCGTGACGTGGATCTCGAGCTCGATCTGCCCCAAAGCAGTCGACCCGGGGGACGGCATGCCCTCGATGTCCGTGTTGCTCACCACGAACACACCCTCGGGCATGATCCTGAACCGGTGCGGCCCGGAGCCGAACAGGTTCTTTGCCTTGAATGAACTCTCCGATCCTCCCATGGCCTGGCTCCTTAGTATCTCACTCGACCGCGCCTGCCGACTCCTGCACACTCAGCGGATCCGCCTGCCCGTCGCTCGAGATCGCGACGAACCGCACGGTCCGCACCGCACCGCGCCGCAGCGACAACTCGTGCTCGACGC
>JADFOF010000076.1 GCA_022563015.1 Planctomycetota bacterium | reverse complement strand
CGCTGGCCGGTCTGTTCCCATTCGATGAAATCCTGCGTGACTATCTGTACGAGCGTGCCGAGTACCTGGCCGCCGGCCGGCGCCCCGGCGAACGGCCCGAGCCGACGCGGGCGTTCTTCACCCGCGACGACGTCGATGCGTGGTGGGACAAGCGCTTGTTCGCCGACCCTGACGCGCACTACGCCATCGATCTTCAGCTCGATCTGTCCACCGTTACGCCCCACGTTTCGGGCCCGAATCACGTCAAGGTCATGACGAGCATGGCCGAGATGCACAAGCGCGATGTGAGGATCGACAAGGCGTACCTGGTCAGTTGCGTCAACGCGCGCCTGGCCGATCTCCGCGAGGCCGCCCGGGTCGTCCGGGGCAAGCGCGTCGCCGACCACGTCAAGTTCTACGTCGCGGCTGCGTCGGCCGACATCCAGGCCCAGGCGGAGCGCGACGGCTCCTGGCAATCGCTGCTGGACGCGGGCGCGATCCCGCTCCCGAGCGGGTGCGGGCCTTGCATCGGTCTGGGCACGGGGCTGGTCGAACAGGGCGAGGTCGCCATCAGCGCCACCAACCGGAACTTCAAGGGGCGTATGGGCAGCCGAGACGCCGAGGTCTATCTCGCGTCGCCGGCCGTCGTCGCCGCCAGCGCGGTCGCCGGCCGCATCACTGCGCCCGGAGTGCCCACCGATACAAAGCCGATCGGCCGCGCCGTTCGGCGTGCCGAGCCCTCCCGCGCCCCCGACGCTGCACACGCCGATATTCTCGAGGGATTCCCTACGTCCATCCGCGGGCGCACGCTCTATCTCCCGCAGGACAACCTCAACACGGACGGCATCTACGCGGGCCGATGGACGTACAAGGACGATCTCACGCACGAACAGATCGCCGCTGTCACTTTCGAGAACTACGACCCGCAGTTCAACGAGATCTACAAGGCGGGCGACATCATTGTGTCTGGTCGGAACTTCGGCACCGGATCATCCCGCGAGCAGGCGGCCACCGCCCTGAAATTCAAGGGCGTCCCGTGCGTGATTGCGGCCTCATTCAGCGAGACGTACCGGCGCAACGCGTTCAACAACGGCTTTCTCTGCGTCGAATGCCCCGCGTTCGTCGGCTGGCTGGACAGCCGGCTCTCGGGGGCGGCGGGCGAGACTGACCCGACGATCGTCGGACCCGAGATCGAAGTGGATTTCACCACCTCGCGTGTCCGTTGCGCCGGCGAGTCATTCACCTTCGCGCCCCTGAGCACGGTTGCCCAGGAACTGATCGTCGCCGGCGGGGCCGAGGCTGTCGTCCGCGAGTCACTCGCGTAACATCCCTCGCCCTTTCTTACCCACAAGGAACAGCGATGGCCAAGTATCGAATCGCGTGGATGCCCGGCGACGGTGTCGGCAAGGACGTCATGGAAGCGGCACGCATTGTCCTGGACGCCATGGATTTCGACGCCGAGTATGTGCACGCCGACATCGGGTGGGAGTTCTGGTGCAGGGAGGGCAACCCGCTGCCCGATCGGACGGTCGAGATCCTCCGGTCCACGGACTGCGCCCTCTTCGGCGCGATCACCTCAAAGCCCCGCGACGAGGCCGCCGACGAACTCGCCACCGAACTCAAGGGCACGGGGCTCGTCTACTACAGCCCCATCGTCAGGCTCCGCCAGCTCCTGAATCTGCACACAAACCTCCGCCCGTGCAAGGGGTACGAGGGCAACCCGCTGAACTTTCGCGGCTCCGAGGCGCGACCCGTCGACAGGCCGATCGACCTCGTCGTCTTCCGCGAGAACACCGAGGGCATGTACGGCGGGGTCGAGTGGAACCCGCTGCCGAAGTCGATCGCCGATGCGATGGCCGATGAAAAGGTCGGCCACCCGGCCCGCATGAAGCGCTGGTACGAGAAGGGTCTTGAGAATGTCGCCCTCTCGACGCGCATCATGTCCCGCCAGGGGTGCGAGTCCATTTGTCGGCAGGCCTTCGACTACGCCGCGAAGCATAAACGGCGCTCCGTCACGCTGGCCGAAAAGCCCAACGTCCTCCGCGAGACCGGGGGCCTCATGACGCGCGCTTTCCGCGACGTTGCGAAGGATTACCCCGGCGTCGAAGCCTGGGAGGCCAACATCGACGCCATCTGCATGTGGATGATCAAGAACCCGCAGGACTACGACGTGCTCGTGGCCGAGAACATGTTCGGCGACATCATCTCGGACCTGTGCGCCGGCCTGGTGGGTGGGCTCGGGTTCGCTTCGGCGGCCAACATCGGCGACGACTACGCCGTCTTCGAGCCCACGCACGGCTCGGCGCCCAAGTACGCCGGCCAATACAAGGTCAACCCCATGGCCATGCTCCTCACCTGCACGCTCATGTTCGAGTGGCTCGGCGAAGGCGACGAGGCTTCTCGCCTGGAATCCGCGATCGCGACGGTCATCCGAGAGCGCCGGATCGGCACATACGACGTGGGGCTGAGCAACACCACGCTCGAGGTCGCCGAGGAAATCGCCCGGCGCGTGTAGCCCGCCCTTCAAGGGAAACGGCGCTCCCACGGGGGAGCGCCGCATGAACTCAGAAACGTCTGCACGCAGGTGCTACGGGTCCGCCACGGGCGGATCTACGGGCAACCGCCGACGAACTCGTTCTGGAACTCCAGGAAGTCGAATATATCGCACAACGGATCCGGGTCGAAGTCGCACGCGCACGGGCACGTGGGCGCGCATTGCGCGTCATAGTACATCTCGACGCGCGACACCGGGGAGGGAGGCTCTGTCCAGATGTCCGACGGACGAAAGGTCACGAGGTTGTGCTGCATGCCCATCCGCGTCAACGTCACGGGCCGACCGAAGATGTCGCTCTGGAACGGACCGCTGGGGCCGTATGAGTTGCGCATGATACTCGAATCGCCCGCAGCTCCCATGATCCCGATGATCTCGCCCGAGCGCACCTGAATCTCCACCGGAATGCGCGCGGCGCTAGGCTCGGCCACGATGTACTCGAGTACCTGGAACGCATTGGTGGTGCCGGAAAATGCAGGCGGCGGCACGTTGCCGTCGAATCGGACCACCGCGAAGTTCTGCAGGCCATGCCCCATCTCGTCCGGCACGCGCAGCGCGACGATGCAAAAGTCGATCGGCGCCTCGAACCAGTACCCGCGTGTCCTCGTGGAATTCGAGTACGTTCGATCGTAGGCTGGCAGCGGCATCTGGGTCTGTGCCGAAGCCAGCGACGACACCATCAGTGCCCCCGCGATCGCGGAATACATGGCAAGTTTTTTCATGTCCAAAGCTCCTCAGGGTTCTCAGCGCGACCACCCGCGGCTGCAACAAGCCCCACGGGCCATGACGCGATTCACGGCTGCCGATCTCGTCCGAAATCGGTCCTGCCGCGACTTCTCCCACGGTCCTCGGCCCCCGATCGGGCCGGCGGATCAGGCGATCCTCCCTTCTATACCACAATGCTCCTCCCGCCACAACCCCTTTTTTCTCTTTTCCCACCGCCCCGCTCAGCCCAGTTCGGATGCGATTACGTACCGCAGCAGCCGGACCATCTGCTCGGGCGTTCGGGCCACCGCGTTGGCTGACCTGTGCACGTCCTTATGAGCGCATCGGGTTCACCCCCGCAACGCCCGGCGTGGTGTTCTGTCAGAATCCCGTTGTGAACCCGCCCGCCCGGGCGACGACATACTCAGACCATGGCCCGCTCGATCGACGACATCTACGACGAACTGCTCGTTCTCCGCTGTCAGGACGGCGAATCCGACGCCCTGAATGAGCTGGTCTCCCGCTGGCACGGGCGATTGCTGGTCCACGCGTACCGACTCACCGGTTGCCGCGAGGACGCTGCCGACGTGCTTCAGGACGCGTGGCTCGCGATCGTGCGGGGGATCCGGCGTCTTGACGATCCGGCCCGGTTTCGCTCGTGGGCGTACCGGATCGTCACGTACAAGTCCGCCGACCGTGTCCGTCGCGCGGTGAGACAGCGTCGCGTCGCACGGGCCTCGGCCGAACGCGTGCCGGTGCAGGACTCGCCGGAAGATCCGGTCGATCATGCCGACGAGATCGGCGCACTGCGGGCCGCCCTGCGCGCGCTCCCGGGCGATCGCCGGGCGATTCTCACCATGCATCACCTCGAATCGATGCCGCTGTCGGAGATCGCCGTGGCGCTGGGCATCCCGGAAGGAACGGTGAAGAGCCGTCTGCATCACGCCCGAGTCCACCTGAAGACAACACTTGAACAGGCCGAAAGGAAAACAAATGTCAGACTTTGACGACACACTGAAACACGCACTGTCAGATGAGAGGGAACAGCTCGACGAACTGGTCGCACAGTCGCAGCCGGGGTTGATCGAGCTGTTGCTCGGCGCGTTCCGTGGGCAATCGATCCTCATGAACATCATGTTCATGGTTCCGGGGCTCGTGTTTACTGTTCTCGCGGTGCTGTCCATCTTCTGGTTCTTCGACGCCCAGACGGTTCGCGATCAGATTATGTTCGCGACGATCTTCGTGACTTGCAACCTCATCGTGATGACAATGAAGATCTGGTTCTGGATGGTGATGAACCGCAACGCAACCACGCGCGAGATCAAGCGGCTGGAGATCCAGGTCGCGGAGCTGTCCCGTAAATTGGGGGGCTGATCGGCCCGTCAATCGTCGTGCGGCGCCCTGACGCGCACCGCGATGATCGGCGTCTTGCGGTTGTCCACGGTGAAGGCGCTCTCGATCTCGATCTGCTCCACGACGAACCCGATCGATCGCAACCGGTCGATCGGGTTCCCGTCGTCGGTGCCGACGGTGGGGTGAGGCGCGGCGCGGATGAGCAGCGTGTAGCTCCCGCCCTTGCGCCGCAGCTGCTCAAGCAACTGTGCGACGGGCGCTGACGTTACACCCGCGACGCCGACGCGCGGGCCCGCATCCTCGTACGGCTGCACGTGGGCGCCGGTGTAGTAATCCAGCCTTGGATCCCAGAGGTCCAGCGCCGCCAGTCGGGACGTATTCACCAAGTGTACCGGCGATGTCAGTTCCGCCACGAACGCGCGGGGGCTGCGATCGCCGAACCACGTCTCGCGCGCATAGCCGTACCACAACCCCTGCCCGATCGCCAGCAGCGCGACGGCAACTGTCATGGCCCGCGTGACGCGCGGGCCGGCCGAAGCGCGGACCTCCAGCGACGCGATCCACATCCCGCCCAAGAGCGCCAGGCCCGGCCACATCGGCGTCAGGTATCGCGGCACGCCCTTGCCCATCACGCTGAACGCCGCAAACGACACCGCCACCCACGCCAGGATCATCCACGCGCCCGCCCAGAGCTTGGGCCTGTCGCGCACGAGCCACACGATCGCGATGAGCGCGGCGATCGAGCCGAGACCCACGCCGTACGACATCGCCTCGAGGTTTTTCAGGGGCGACTCGAGCACGAACAGCCGCAGGTTCTCCGACGCCTGTTGGTCGATGGCCGCGGCCACAGCATCGGCCCCGACGCGCGACTCGACCGATCTGAGCCACGCCCACATCGCCAGCAGCGGCAGGCCCAGCACCGCGATCGGATGTGTTCGCCCGTACGCGCGAAGACAGGCCATCGCCCGTGTGTACGCGCCGGGCCCGGCCTCGCGCGCGAAGATTGACCACGCCGCGATGCCGCCGTACGCACCGCACGCAATGCACACCAGCGCCGGCGGGCCCTTGGCGAGGACGGCTGCGCACGCCAACAGCGCCGCCGCCGCGACCGCGACATAGTGTGTCCGCCCGCGGTCCATGTGCGAGCGCCACGCCGTGAAAACCGCCCCGATCGCCAGCACGACGAACGGCACGATCAGAATGTCGATTTCTCCTATTCTGCTCGATCGGACGTACAGAAAGCCGGTGGCGAGCATGGCCGCGGCCCAGAACGCCGCACGCGACGCATGACGGATCTGCTCACTCGACGCCCGCGCCCCGGCCGTGAGCAATCGCCGCCCGACGAAATACGTCGCGATCACGCCCGCCAGGCCCGCCAGCGCAACCGTCAGACGGAGATCGAACACGGTGACCTCTTCCGCACCGCCCAGGAGGCTTCGCGTCCGCGCACTCACGAGTTGGCACCAGTAGATCATGGGCGGCTTGGCGAGGTAGGGCTCGCCGTTGATCGTCGGCACGATCCACTCGCCGCGCTGCTGCATCTCGCGTGCGACCAGCGCCCGCTGCCCCTCCTGCCAGTTGGTGAGCCCGTGCGTCGCCAGCCCCAGGAAGTACGTCACCGCGCAGATCGCGATCAGCGCCAGCACGTGGTTTCGCTTGGCGATTCTCACGCGAAGGCCCCGGGCGAGATGGTGCGCATGGCAGACACAGCTGTGGGCTCACTCATCGTCGAGCAGCGCGACGCTCTGGAACGTCTTTCCCTCGAGCATTTGGAGGCTGGCACCGCCGCCGGTCGAGACGTGCGAGACCTTGTCGGTTACGCCGAACACGTCCGCCGCCGATGCCGAGTCGCCACCGCCGATGATCGTCGTCGCGCCCGCTTCCGTGGCGCCGGCCAGCGCATTGGCGACGATCTCGGTCCCGGCGCGGAACGGCTCCCACTCGAACACACCCATCGGGCCGTTCCACACCACCGTCTTCGCGTTGCGGATCAACCGCGAGAACCGCGCCTGCGTCCTGGGCCCGATGTCGAGCCCCATATACCCGTCTTCAATCTGTTCCTCGAACACGCGGATGCGCCCGATGGTTTCGGAGAACTCCGTCGAGCAGACGTGGTCCTCGGGCAGGTGCAGCTGCGCATCGAGCTTTGCTGCAAGCTCTATCGCACGGCGGGCGTCGTCGAGCCGATCCTCTTCAACGCGACTCTCACCAACGTTCTTGTGCAGGGCCCTGAGAAACGTGTACGCCATCGCGCCGCCCACCAGCACGTGGTTCGCCCTGGGCAGCAGGTGCTCGATCGCCCCCATCTTGTCGGACACCTTGACCCCGCCGAGCACGACCACGAACGGGCGTTCGGGCTCGGCCAGCGCGTGGCTCAGGTACGCGATCTCCTTCTCGACCAGGAACCCCAGCACGCGGGGCTTGCCGGCCATCGCCTCGGGTGTCGCCAGCATCGACGCGTGCGGGCGATGGCACGTGCCGAACGCGTCGTTCACGTACACATCGCCGTACGCCGCAAGCCTGCGCGCGAAGTCCACGTCTCCCGCCTTCTCCTGCGTGTGGAAGCGGAGGTTTTCGAGCAGAACGATCTCGCCGTCGCGCATGTCCGCCACCGCCCGTACCGCAGCCGCGTCCACGCAGTCGTTCGACGGAAACCGCACCGGCCGCCCGATCATCGCCGCCAGCGCGCCGGCGCACGGCTCGAGCGTGTAGTTCGGCTCGTACCCGTCGCCCTTTGGTCGGCCCAGGTGCGACATGAGCACGGCGCGCCCGCCGCGCTGGACGATGCTGCGGATCGTCGGCAGGGCCGCGCGGATCCGGCGGTCGTCGCTGATCGCGCCGTCCTGAATCGGGACGTTGAAATCGACGCGCACCAGCACGCGCTTGCCCGCGACGGCGACTGATTCGATGTTCTTCTTCGCCATCAGTGCGCCTTGCGACTCCTGAGACCGCGACACCCGGAGGCTCTCACGCGCTGCTGCCGCGCACGGTCCGCGAACGGGCGCGTTCAGCCATTGCTCGCGTCTTCGATGATCCTCTCGACCCGCTCTCGCAGCCGCTCGGACCCGGAATCGTTGAGCTGCTCCTTCAGTCTTCGGAGCTGCGACGCGATGGAGGCGTCGATCAGCGTATCGCCGATGCGCAGCTTCATGCCGCCGATCATCGACTCGTCCGCGTAGGGGTGGACGATCGCGTCCTTGCCCATCGCCGCGCGGAATCGCTCCCGGATGGTCCTCAGCACGCCGGTGCTGATGGGCGAGGCGGTATACACGTCCACCTCGACACGCCCGAACGCCTCCTGGACCATCTCGTCAAACGCGGCGACGATCGGCGGCAGATGGGCAATCCGGTCCTTTTGGTTCAGGAGCAGGATGAACCGCAGCGTCAGGTCCGTGCATCGGCCCTGGAGGATTCGCTTGAGCGATCGACCGCGCGATTGGACGCCCAGCACCCGCGACGCCAGAAACTCGCTGAATCGTGCGTCCTCACGCGCCAGCTCCAGGATATCTTCAAGCTCGCCCAGCGTTTCCTCAAGCGCCTCGCGACCGCCCCGGGCCTCGGCCAGCTCGAACAGACTCTCCGCGTACACCCTGGCCAGCGCGTCCGGTTGTCTTTCCATGAGCGGCATCGGTGGATCCCTCCGGCTCGACCACGCGGGCCGAACCGGTCAGTTGTTCATTTTCGAAAGCTCCGAGAGCGACTCTTCCATCAGGCGCGCGTGGTCCTGCTCGGTCACCTGGCGTTGAAGGATCTTGCCGGCCATGATCGTCGCGAGGTTGGTCGCCTCCGCGTAGATCTCGCTGATGGCGATCTTCTTGGCCGACTCGATATCCCGCCGGGCCCGCTCTTTCATCTTGGCCAGCTCCACATCGGCCTTGGCCTTCAGTTCGGCCGCCAGCTGCAGTTGGTACACCTTGGTTTCGTCGAGGATCTTCTTGGACTCGGACCGCGCCTCGATGAGCGATTTCTCGTACCCCGCGAGCGCGACCTTGGCGTCCTCGCGAGCGCGCTCGGCCGCGGCGATCTCATCGCGGATCTTCTGGGAACGCTCATCCAGCCCGCCGGCGATCACCGGCCAGGCCTTGGCCTTGAGCACCAGGAACACGATGATGAACACCACGAACGCAGTGATCATCGCCGGCAGACCCTGCTTGATCGGCGCCAGCAGTTCGCCCTTCTCATGCCCTGCGTCGGCGGCATGGTCTTCGGTCTGCGCAGTCTCGGCGTGCGTGTCGCCCGCGGTCTGCGTGGATTGGGTATTAGTCGGCGTCTCGTCGTGCCCCTGCGCAAACGCCGCGGGAGCGAGGGTCAGCAACAAGAGACTCACAATCGCCAGAGCTGTGCGCTTCATCGAGTCATCTCCAGGCGTGCGCGCCCTGCCGGGCAGTGGCGCGCATGAACCATCCCGGTCGCCCTCCGGCAGCCGGGATGAGAAAGTCTCAAAGATCAGAGGAAGAGCACCAGGATGCCCGCAACGACCGCGAACAGCGTCGCTCCCTCGATCAGGCCGGCCGCGATCAGCATGTTCTGCTGGATGGTGCCGGCTTCCTGTGGCTGGCGCGCGATCGATTCGACGGCACCCTTGCCGACCAGCCCGATGCCGATGCCGCCACCGATGACGGCAAAGCCTCCCGCCAGCACACCGATGCCCTTGCCAATCTTGATTGTGCCTTCAGCCAAGACCGTAGCCGCCTCCACTGAGATCGCCTCCTGAGCGAATGCGACCGCGGGGCCGAGAACCGCCAGCGTGCCTCCAGCGAGAGCAACGTTTCGAATCATTATCTTCATGGGTATACCCGTCGTCCTTTTCTGAAACCTGTTCAAACTCGAATGCTTCGAGCCCGCACCACGCGGGGCCGGAACCAATGCCGATCTCGCGCACGCCCTACGCGTGTGCGTGCGCCCCTTCCGCCTGGTGATGGCTGCTCAACTGCCCGATGAAAATCGTTGTCAGGAACATAAAAATGAACGCCTGCAGCAGCGCTATAAAGAGTTCGAGGAAGAAAATCGGGATCAGCACAAGCGCAACAAGAATCTGCATCGCGAACGATCCGACATACGTGATCGTGCCAACCGCCTGAAATCCCATCGTCACAAACATCAGCATCGTCGCCACGAGCACGTGCCCGGCGGTCATGTTCGCGAACAATCGAATCGCAAGCGCGCCCGGCTTGATGATGAAGTACCCGGCCAGTTCAATCGGCACCATGATCGGCCACAGAAAGAACGGCGCCCCGCACGTCGCGTGCTCCAGAAAACCCTTCACGCCCAGCTCACGAAAACCGTGAATGATGAATACGGCAAACGCCATTCCCGCCAGTGTCGCCGTAACCCAGATGTTTCCCGTCGCGGTCGTGCCCATGAACGCGCGGTGATCGTACACCGCCTGTGCCGCCGGCTCGAACCCCGCCAGACCGATCACCGCCAGGATCAATGTCCCGATCTCGAGCAGCGGGAACATGCCCATCACATTGTTGACGAGGATGAAGAAGAACACAGTCCAGAGAAACGGCATGTAGCGACGCGTGTTCTCGTGCAGCACCGGCCGCACGATCTGCTCCTGCAGGTACACGCACACGACCTCCAGCAGCCCTGTCGATCGACTCCCGGGCAGATAGCGCTCGTTGCCTTCACTCTTGTGACCTGTGGACGCTCGCTTGGCCAGCCGGGGAAATACAAACGCCAGGATGATCAGCGTGATCAGAAGATTTCCCGATTGCGATGACCAGAGCCACCAGCCGCTCTCACTCACCCAGAACGGGTGGTTCACCACGTGGTCGAGCGGGTTCAGCCCCTGGGCCAGTGTCAGCATCGTCGCCGGCATCACACTTTCCTCTCAGCGCCGCGGCCGAGCACCGGCAGCACCGCCGCGATCTGGGCCCACATCGCAGCGGTGCTCCCGCCGGCGATCGCCAGCCAGAACGGCCCGGCCGACGGATCGAGCGCGACCTGCACGACAAGCCCCATCGTCACCGCTGTGGCCATGCCGAAGATCGTCGAGACGAGCATCGCCATCGCGCCGCCGATCGACTCGACCGCGAGCCCCAGCCCCACGCCGGCCAGCACACACAGCCCGGCAAGCGCCCCAGCGCGAATGAGTTCGTCGATACCGACCCCGGTGAGGCCGCCGATCGCCGCGGTCATCACCACCACCGCCGCGATGCCAGCGGCGCACCCGCGCCAGCCCATGCGCGCAGCCGGGAGCCTGATCGTGCCCCGAATCGAAGATGGTTCGGTCATGGTGGCCAACGCGTGCTTCTGCCTCTGAGAATGGTCTGCCGCTGCCGGTGCAAGGGACGAGAGGATAGCCGCGACCGAACCGCCCGGCGAGCCCGCCCGAGGCCGTTGTGCCCCCAAGCGAAGGCCTCGGCGCTCACCCGCCCGCGCCGCCTGTCCCGGGCTCATCCGATCGATCCCGGCTGACCC
>JADFOF010000420.1 GCA_022563015.1 Planctomycetota bacterium | reverse complement strand
GAGTACCAGGACACCAACCACGCCCAGTTCACGCTCGCCTCTCTCATGGCCGGGCAGGGCCAACCGCTCCCGCCGGGCTGCGGCGACACCGAGACCGTCGGGCCGCACTTCTGCGTCGTGGGCGATCCGGACCAGGCGATCTACGGCTGGCGCGGCGCCGACATCTCCAACATCCTCGAGTTCGAGCAGCACTACCCCTCCACTCGCGTCATCGCGCTGGGCGAGAACTTCCGCTCCACCGCCCCCATACTCGCCATCGCCGACTCGCTCATCCGAAACAACAAACTCCGTCGCCACAAGGATCTCTTCACGTCCCGCCAGGGGGGCGACAAGGTCTCGGTCGTACACTGCCAGGATGAGCGCCACGAGGCCTCCCTCGTCGCCGACTGGATCCGGGAACAGCGAGACCAGCAAGACCTCGCCTGGCGCGACATCGCAGTCTTCTATCGCACCAACGCGCTCAGCCGCGTCCTCGAAGACGCCCTGCGCGTCACCGGAATCCCCTGCGTCATCGCCCGCGGCACCGCGTTCTACCAGCGCGAGGAGATCAAAAACGCACTGGGATACCTCCGCGTCGTCGCCAACCAGGCCGACTCCGTCTCACTCGAACGCATCATCAACACGCCCGCGCGCGGCATCGGCAAGGCCAGCATCAAGAAGGTGATCGAACTCGCCCGAAGCAGGGACGTCTCTCTCTGGGACGCGCTGCGCGAGTCGGCAGACCCGGCGATCTCCGATTCGCTCGCCCTCACTCCCCGCGCTCGCGCCGCCATCACCTCGTTCCTCGCGCTCATCGACGGCTGGACCGCGAGCGGGACATTCCTCGGCTCCGACGTGCCCGCCTCTCTGCCCGACCTGGCCGAACGAATCATCACAGAATCCGGGCTCGCGTCGCACTACAAAAAGCTCGCCGACGCCGGCAGGAGCGAGACCGACCTCGAACGCCTCGAAAACCTCGACGAGCTGATCTCCTCCGCCGCCCAGTTCGCCGACGAGTACGACCCGTCGTCGGACCCGGTGCAGTTCGACCGTGAAGCCATCGAGGCCGGCCGCGAGGCACAGACCCCGCCGTTGCTCGCCCTGCTGCGCGCCTACCTGGAATCCGTCTCGCTCATCGCAGACGCGGACACCATCGACCCCGCCCAGGGCGCCGTCACCCTCATGACACTCCACGCCGCCAAGGGCCTCGAGTTCACCGCCGTCGCCATGATCGGTCTCGAAGAAGGCTTGCTCCCCCACAGCCGAAGCAACGAGTCCGACGCCTCCCTCGAAGAAGAACGCCGCCTCTGCTTCGTGGGCATCACCCGCGCCATGCGCCACCTCCTCATCACCTCCGCGCGCTACCGCGCCGTGCGAGGCATCAGCGAACGCACTCTCCCCAGCCGTTTTCTCGAAGAGCTCGACCCCGCCAGCATCAACCGCTCCGATCAGGCGGACAGCTTCGATTCAACCGACGATTCATACCACGACGACCCGCCGAAATGGGCCCGCACAGGCGCTCAGACCGATACCCTCGGCGGCTCGGGCCGATCCGAAGCCGCGAGGGCGTTCCCCGTCGATTCGCGCGTTCGCCACCCGCAGTTCGGCGAGGGCGTCGTTGAATCCGTCGTCGGCGGCGCCAACGCCCGCGTCCGCGTCAGGTTCCGCCATGTCGGCACCAAAACACTCGTGCTCGAATACGCGCGCCTGACCCGTCTCGCCTAGCGCGCGCTCAATCAATCAACGCGCCGCCTCCGCACCTGATAAGGACGCCGAGTCTGAGCCCGCCGCGGGCGAAGGCTCGGATCCCCCAACGAGGCACGACCGGAAGGGAGTGCTCACGCCTCGCTTCTTCCCCCCCCATCGCTCACCCCCCGCCTTCCGATAACCCCTCTGTATCCGACCGAAACAGGTTGTGAATGCACGCGCGTCGCTCCCGAGCGCACCGGCGCATCCACTCCCGTCAAGCTCGCACCCTCGGACTCCGATGAAACTCCGGGCATGTGGGTCGCGGCGCCCAAGTGCCCCGGCCGGGTGATGATGCTCGGGAGCTGATCCGGACCGTGCGTCGGCACTGTCGTCCCCTGCGCCTCGGGGGTCACAGATCATTCGCAGCGATGAATCCGCCCGATCCGTCCGGCGCCGTCGTCACGTCGGTCGTGTTGGCATAGAAGATGGCCACCGGCGGCGTGGCCGCGTTGTCCACGTAGTAGCGCCACCCCGTCACTCCCGTTGTGACTCGGTTATTTGCGTCGGCGAGCAGGGCAACCGTCTCGACGGTGGACCGGTCGTTGTATGGATTATTCGGCAGCGCCTCCTGCATCACCGTGCCCAGCGTGGTCAGCTCCGCCAGCGTCGGATACAGCCCCGCGCCGT
>JADFOF010000075.1 GCA_022563015.1 Planctomycetota bacterium | reverse complement strand
CTGCCCCAAGAACCTCGTGGACTCAGAAAAGATGCTCGGGCTGCTCGCCCAGGACGGGCTCAGGCCGATCTCGTACGACCCGGGCAGCCCCGGAGCCGCGGGCGAATCCGACCTTGACCAGCGCGACCGCACGGACCACGGGATTGATGCCGCCGACGCGGTCGTCATCAATACCTGCGGGTTTCTCGAGGCGTCCAAGGACGAGTCGCTGGCCGTGATCCGTCAGGCGGTGCGACTGAAGCACGCCGGCGTGGTGAAGCGGGTCATCGTGGCGGGCTGCCTGGTGCAGCGGCACCGGGCCAGGATGCTCGAGTGGGAGCCGGGCATCGACGCGATGGTGGGCGTGTTCGACCGCGATCGGATCGTCGAGGCTGTGCGCGGCAGGATGCCGACGCGCGAGGGTCTTGATTCCGCCGACACGCCACGCTACTGGATCGCCGCGAGCGCACTCCACGCCGCCCGGGACCGCGGCCTGAAGACCGCCGGGCTCACGGTCAACGGCAAGGACGGCAAGGGGATCGGGTACTTCGAGGACGACTCGGCCCGGCTTCGGCTGACACCGAGGCACTACGCCTATCTGCGCGTCTCCGAGGGGTGCAATCAGAACTGCTCGTTCTGCACCATCCCGTCCATCCGCGGCAAGATGCGCTCCAAGCCGATCGAACGGATCGCGGCCGAGGCGGTCGAGCTGCTCAACGACGGCGCGTTCGAGCTGAGCCTGATCGGGCAGGACACGACGAGCTACGGCGACGACATCGGGCTGTCGTACGACGCGGGCGACCCGTTCGCCGGCGGCTTGCCGTGCATGCTGCGGGCGGTCTGCCGGGCGGTGGAGCGTGACAACTCGACCGGGTGGGTGCGGCTGATGTACGCCTACCCGTCCAACTTCGCCGACGGCATGATCGACGCGCTGGCCGAGCTGTGCCGCGATGGCCCGCTCCTGCCGTACATCGACATCCCGCTCCAGCACGCCTCGGACCGGATGCTCAAAGCCATGCGACGCAACGTCACCGCCGGGCGGCAGGAAGAGCTGATCGGCACGCTGCGCGACCGCATCCCGGGGATGGCGGTGCGGACGACGTTTATCACGGGCTTTCCCGGCGAGACCGAGGACGATCACGAGCAACTGCTCGGGTTCGTCGAGCGGGTCCGGTTCGACGCGGTGGGCGTGTTCGAGTACTCGCCCGAGCCGGGCACGCCGGCGGGCACCATGGATCGCGACCCGGAGCTGGCGGTGCCCGCCAAGGTCAAGGCCCGTCGCCGCGGCCAGATCATGCGCTTGCAGCAGCGGATCGCCTTCGAGCAGGCCTCATTTCTCGCCGACGCGTTTGACGCGGACAGGCCGACCGCCTCGGGGCACCAGTTCGACGTGCTGATCGACCGGGCTGTGGGCGAGGACGAACGCTTGCACGTGCACCAGGGTCGGACGTACTTCCAGGCCCCGCAGATCGACGCGGTGACGTTCGTGCGCTCGCACGAGCGGCTCAGCCCGGGAGAGCTCGTCCGGTGCGTGGTGGTCGGCAGCGATGGCTACGACCTGATCGCGCAGCCGATCGCGGATTTCGATCGGCGCACCAGGCTGCCGATTCTGTAAACCAGCATCTGGACCGCTGCGGGCGCCGTGAGCGCGTCGGGTGTCTTTCGCCTCTGGTGAACGCGCAGAATCAGCGTGCCCGATTCCGACGTGCGATGGGCCCGTCCGCCGTGTGCAGCCCGATCCGCCGCCGGGCCGATCAACCTGCGATGCTCCGTGCCGGACACGCTGTCGCTCTGTGCACACTGGCCCTGCTGACGCTCGGCGTGGTGATGGTGACGTCGGCGGGGCTGAACGTGCGACCCATCGGGCCCGCGGGCGTGACGGAGGGGTACGGGCCGTCGTCCGCCGGGGCGATGTTCGCCTCGATCGTGCTCTCGCGGACCGGGATGTACATGGCCCTTGCCGTGGGTGCGATGTGGCTCGCGTCGGTCATGCCGCTGCGGGGCTTCGCTCAGGCCGCGGCCCGGCCCGTGGGCGATCGGCGGCTGCTGCTCGCGATGAGCGTCGGCGTGCTGGCGATGCTGGCGATGCTGGCCCTGGTCTATCTGCCCGGCGTGGGCCGAGAGGTCAACGGCTCCAGCCGATGGTTTGAGCTCCCACTGCCGGGCGCGGGCCGACTGTCCGTCCAGCCCAGCGAGATCGTGAAGTGGGGGATGATCGCGCTCCTGGCGTGGTACTGCGTCGCGCGGGCGGATCGACTCGGGCGGTTTCGCGCCGGCGTGCTGCCCGGGCTGGCGATCCTGGGCGTGCTCAGCGCGGTCGTGCTGATCGAGGACCTGGGCACGGGCGTCTTGATCGGCTCGGTCGGGTGCCTGCTCATGCTCGCCGCCGGGTGCCGAATCAAACACTTTCTGCTCTTTGCACCGCTGGGCCTGTTCGCTGTGGGCATGGCGATCTGGACCAGCCCGTACCGGCTTCGGCGGCTGGTCGCGTTCCTGGACCCGTACGCCGACACGACCGACACCGGGTACCAGATGATCCAGTCGCTGGGTGCGATCTCCGGCGGCGGGGGTTTGGGGCGAGGGCTGGGCCACGGCATCCAGAAGCTCGGCTATCTCCCCGAAGACCAGACCGACTTCGTCTTCGCCATTATCTGCGAGGAACTCGGCATCGTCGGTGCGGTGCTGGTGGCGGCGCTATTCATGGGCCTGCTCTGGTTTGGGCTGACGATCGTCCGCCGTGAGCCCGCCGCGATGCTCAAGCTCGTCGGCCTGGGCGTGCTGCTCACCATCGGGCTTCAGATGATCATGAACCTGTTCGTGGTGACCGGGCTGGGCCCGACCAAGGGCATCGCGCTGCCGTTGCTCAGCGCCGGCGGCACGGGCTGGGTGCTGACGGCTGCCGCGCTGGGGCTGCTCGTGGGCATGGACCGCGCCCACGCCCGAGGAGCCCTGCGTGCGCCGGATCCCCTCGCCGACCGGGCCCACGAGCGACAAGCTCAACTCCGGACCGCACCGATCCCCGAAATCGTCGTGACACGGAAAACGGCGCGCGGGGTGAGGGCGAGATGACGGCTACTGCGGTCGTCTTCGCCGGCGGCGGCAGCGGCGGACACGTCTTCCCGGGCCTGGCCATCGCCGAGGCGCTGCGCCACCATGCCGGCGACGACGTGCGCTGCCTTTTCATCTGCTCGCAACGCAGCATCGACGCCCAGATCCTCACACGGGCCCATGAGACGTTCGAGCCGATCCCCGCCCGGCCGTTCTCGACCCGGCCCGGCGGGTTGGCGCGGTTCATCGCGTCGTGGCCCGGCGCGGTGCGTTGCGCACGGGCCGTCATCAGGCGCACGATGCACGAGGCGGACACAATCCACCTCGTCGCCGTGGGCGGGTTCGCCGCTGCCCCGGCCGTGCGGGCCGCCCGATCCCTGGGCGTGCCCGTGCTGATGCTGAATCTCGACGCGGTGCCGGGCAAAGCCAACCGCTGGATCGCCTCGCGGGCCCAACGCGTCTGCACCACCATGGACGTGGGCATCGGGTCCTGGTCGCTGATCCGGCCGATCGTGCGGCGCAGCGCCGTCTCGGACGACTCGCCGCAGGACTGCCGCGAGCGTTTCGGGCTCGATCGCGAGACCCCCACGCTGCTCGTGACCGGCGGCAGCCAGGGGGCGGGCACGATCAACGGGCTGATGATCGCCCTGTGCGAATCGGCCGGGCGGGCGCTGCGCGGCTGGCAGGTGATCCACCAGGCCGGCCGTGACCGGGCTCAGCCCGTCAGCGACGCCTACGAGCGGGCCTCGGTCCGAGCGTGCGTGCGACCGTTCATCGAGAACATGGCCGACGCGCTGCGGGCGGCGGAGCTGGCGGTGTCGCGTGCCGGCGCCGGGAGTGTGGCCGAGGCCAGGGCGGCCCTGCTTCCCACGCTCTTCATCCCCTACCCGCACCACCGCGATCAGCATCAGCGTCGCAACGCCCAGCCGCTGGTGGAGATCGGTGCCGCGGCCCTGGCCGAGGACCAGATCGACGCGACCCGCAACGTGCAGACGATCGGGGTGATGCTCGAGCAGCTGCTCAAGGACGCGCCGGCGCGAGCGTCGATGCGCGAGGCGTTGGAACAGCTGCCCCCGCCCGACGGGGCCGAAGCCGTCGCCGCCATCATTCTCGGACTCTGATTCCCGATCAATTCGCTCGCTTCGAGCGTACAATGAGTCTATGAGAACGGGTGAGCGGGCGGAGCCTGCATCGGTCGCGACGTGCATCGTGTGGCGCCCCAGCGGCGACGCGCCGCCGCCGCAACCGCTCCTGCAGGCCCTGGCCGCACGCGGCATCAGGGGCATGCACTGCGACAATCCCTACGACGCGTTTGCGCGGCTGTGCAGTGTCGTCAGGCGCGCGCGTTCGGACCCGCACCGCGTCTCGCTGCTGCTGGTCGATCGCGATCGGCTTGTCGGCGTGGGCGCGGTGCTGGATGCGCTCGATATCTACACGCCCTCGGTCGTCATCTGGGAGTACGACGACCAGCGCGGGCTGCAGCCGCAACGCGCCGATGAGGCGCAGCCGATCAATCGCGTCCCGGAGGTGCAGACCATGCCGGGCCGCCCGGCCGCGACGGTTCAGCCGCCCCTGCGCCTGAGCGGTCAGGGACAGAGCGATGCGGCTCTGGAGATCGAACCGACGCCCGGTCAGATCCTCACGGACGAAGAGTTGGCCATGCTCCTGGACGATGAGCCGCCCCAGGTGGGGGAGGACGAGTCGTGAGCACGACGGTCGAAAAGAAGCCACAGAACGGCGTGCGCGTGATCCTGGTCGGGCCGACCGGGCTCGATCCGACCTTGCGACTCGATCCGGACATAGAGCTGGTGCGTGTGCGCACGCCGATCCAGGCCATCGGCGAGGCGTCGGGGGTCTCCGAGCCGGACGCGCCCCAGCGCGCGCTGGTGGTGCTCTCGCCCGACACGGAGCACGGGCTCGCCGACGATGACCAAGCCCGGTTTCTGTCCGCGTTGCGTCGCGTGGCGCCGGCGGTCAAAGTCGCGATCGTCGGCGAGGACCGGTCAGCCGGCGCGTTCGACGCGGCGCTGACGCCCGGCTGCTCGGCCGGCGCGGTGCGCGCGATGTTCGGACTCGGCGACGGCGTCCAAGCGCCCGATTCCACCGCCGAGGACCCGCAGGTCGAGGCCCTGCTGGACCGCGTGCTGGACGAGCCGCCCGCGCCGGGGCTGGCTGGCGACGAGCAGATCGTCGCGCAGCTGCTGACCGGGCGCGACATCACGGCCGCGGCGGTGGAGCTTGTGAAACGGCGTGTGGGCGACCCCTCGGTGCGATTCATCCCCGGCCCGGACGAGCACCCGGGCACGCCCGTGACCTGGCGCGGCTTTCGGCTGGGAACGCTCGTGGCCGACAACGCGCACGCGGCGCGGCTGACTGACGCCGCGGCGTGGCTGGGCGCCTGGCTCGCCATGGAACGACAGATGGCGCAGCTTCGGCACGAGGCGTTCACCGACGCGCTCACCGGGGCCTGGAACCGGCGCTTCTTCGATCGGCACATCGACGGCGCCCTGCAACGGGCGCTCGAGGATCGACGGAGCCTGACGCTGCTCATGTTCGACATCGACGACTTCAAGCGATTCAACGACGACTACGGCCACGCCGCGGGCGACCTCATCCTCCGCGAGACCGTGCGCCTGCTCCGGAGCGTGATCCGGCCGACGGACAAGGTCTGCCGCATGGGCGGGGACGAGTTCGTGGTGATCTTCGACGACCCGCAGGGCCGCCGCGACCCGGCCAGCCAGCACCCCGGCTCCGTCTTCGAGATCGCCAACCGATTCCAGGAGCAGATCGCCCAGCAGCGATTCCCGATGCTGGGGCTCGAGGCGCCGGGCACGCTCACGATCTCGGGCGGTCTGGCGACGTTTCCGTGGGACGGGCGATCGGCGACGGAACTGCTCGAAACCGCCGATCGTCGCAGCCGACAGAGCAAGCGCCAGGGCAAGAACGTCATGACGATCGGGCCCGGCGGCGGGTGAACGACGCGGCGCGCTTACGATCCGCCGTGAACCCACGCCCGCGCTACGACATCCTCGCGATCGATCTGGACGGGACGCTGCTGGACAGCGACGGGCGTGTGAGCGCGACCAACCTGGACGCCCTCAACGACGCGCGCGACGCCGAGCTCGAGGTCATCATTTGTACGGGGCGGGGGGCGACCGAGTGCGCCGGCGTGCTGGACGCGATCGGGCAGCGCTCGCCGGTGGTCGTGGCGGGCGGGTCGATCGTCGCGTGCCGACGGACGGGCGACACGCTGCACCGCTTCGACATGAAGCGCCAGACCGTCATCGACGCGGTCAACCGGCTGACCTCGCACGGCCACCCGGTCATGATCCTCAAGGACCCCGTGGTCGCCGGGTATGAGTACCTCGTCGTGGCCGAGCCCGGCACGGAGCTGCACCCCGTGAGCCTGTGGTGGTTCGAGCGCATGGGCGTGCGTGTCCGCCGGGCCGAGAACATCACGCACGACGAGCACCCGGAGTGCACGGTGCGGATCGGGGTCTGTGGCGACGAGGGCGATATGGCCGGGCTGCTCGCGACCATCGAGCACGAGTTCCGACACCTCGCCAGCATGCACCACTTCCCCGCCGTGGTCTCGCTCAACAGCAACGGGCGCCGCGGCAACGGGCGCGATTCGGAGGCCTGTCAAGAGCACCGCGTGCACATCCTCGAACTGTTCCATCCGGACGCGGACAAGTGGGCGTCGCTGTGCTGGCTGGCCCGGCGGCGCGGCGTGCCGACCTCGCGGATCGCGGCCATCGGCGACGAGATCAACGACGTCGGCATGGTGCGCGGCGCGGGCCTGGGCGTGGCCATGGAGAACGCCGTGCCCTCCGTCTGCGACGCCGCCACACAGCACACGCGCAGCAACGACGACGACGGCGTGGCGTTCGCGATCGAACGCATCCTCAGCGGCCGGTGGTGACCCGCGTGCAGACGCTCGCCGAAATACGGCAGCTGCTCGAGTCCTACGGCCTGAGCCCGCGCAAGTCGTTCGGCCAGAACTTTCTCATCGACCACAACCTGATCCGCACGCTCATCGACGCGTCCCGGGTCGGCCAGGGCGATCTCGTCCTGGAAGTCGGGCCGGGCACGGGCTCGCTCACCGAGGCATTGCTGGACCGCGGCTGCACCGTGATCGCGTGCGAGATCGACCGCGGGCTGGTGCGCGTGATGCGCGATCGCCTCGGCGATCGGGCGCGGTTCACGCTGGTCGAGGGAGACTGCCTTCAATCGAAGAAGACCCTCGCCCCGGCGATCGTCGAGGCGCTGGCGCATCGGCCGTTCACGCTTGTGGCGAACCTGCCGTTCGGCGTCGCGACGCCGCTGGTGCTCGAGCTGCTCACTCGGCACGCCGACGCTCGCGCCCTGCACGTCACCGTCCAGCATGAGGTGGCCCAGCGCCTCACCGCCCAGCCGGGGACGAAGCAGTACGGCACGCTGGGCGTTGTCGCGCAGGCGCTGGCACGGGTGCGCGTCATCAAGCGGGTGCCGTCGGAGTGCTTCTGGCCCCGCCCGGACGTGTCCAGCGCCATGGTCTCGATCGAGCGTCGGCCGGACCCGCTCACCGAGCGCCCGGGGGAGTTCTCGCGTTTTTGTGTGCGGCTGTTCAGCATGCGCCGCAAGCAGTTGGGCGCCGTTCTGGGCCGATCGCTCGCCTTCCCGCCCGGCGTCGCGCCCGATTCAAGGGCCGAGCAGCTCACCCCCGTGCAGCTCGTCGCCCTGTTTGACGCCCAGCGCGCCGCCGACGACGCGATCGGGTAGCATCCTCGCGGGAGGATGCACCGCGCATGACCGCAGAGAATCCCCGCGCCGATGCGACCGACTCGCACGCGCTTGGGGTTTCACTGGGCCCGACCCTGCGGCAGGTGTGCAGCGGGCGCCTCTCGGAGATCGAGTGGTTCCGCGCCAGCTGGCAGCGGGGCTCGGCCGCCACCGGATTCGCCACCTGGACGACCGACGCCGGCGATGCCCGCCCGGCCATGGTCAAGCTCCCCGTCGGCCCCTCGGAGCACTCCTGGACCATGCGCCTGGGCGCGCTGGACCCGGACGACTGGGATTCCCCCGCGGCCCTGGCGCTCCCCACGCCGCGCGTCTTCGCTGCAGGAGAAGCACTCGGCGGCTACGACCTCGCGTGGCTGGTGGTCGAGCGCTTCGAGGGAAAACCCCTCTCGCTGGACGTGTCGGCCGAGAACGTCAGCGACCTGCTCAAGACCGTCGCCTTGTTTTATGCCCATGCGCAGCGGATTCGTCCTGTGGAAACACCCGTCAGCCGCACCGACTGGCCGGAACTGCTCGATAAGTCGCGCATAGCGATCCGCGATCACGCCATGGCCGACAACCAGCGCTGGAGCAACGCTGTCAAGGCTGTGCAGAAGCGACTTTCCGCACTCCTGGCGCAATGGCAGGCGCGACCGATCAATGTGTGGTGCCACGGGGATCTGCACCTGGGCAACGCCATGCGCCGTCACGATCGGTGCGTGCTCATCGACTTGGCGCTTGTGCACTCCGGCTGCTGGGTCGAGGACGCGGTGTATCTGGAGCGGCAGTTCTGGGGGCGCGCCGGGGCCATCAAACCCGTCAAGCCCATCTCCGTGCTCGCCCGCAACTGCCGGGCCCAGGGGGTCGATACGGCGTTCGACTACAGCCGTGTGGCGGACATTCGGCGGGTGCTCATGGCCGCGTGCGTGCCGGTGTTCCTGGGCTGGGAAGGCTCACCGGAATACGTCAGTGCGGCCTTGGAGACGCTTGAACGAGCGTCGAAGAAGGTGCTACGGTGACGGAAGTGAGGCGAAAGTGTCAAGAATAACCTAACAAATAGCGAACCGTGGCCCAAGGGCTGGAAATGCGACTTGCATTGCCCCGCCGACGGGCGAAGATTAGGCTAAACCAGCGTCGCGACCGATGCGGCCAGATCCGAAAGGACATTCCGTGGACAAGTACGAATCTCTGAGGGAATTGCTGGCGACGTGTGACGACGACTTCCAGAAGGCCAAGGGCGGCAACAAGGCCGCCGGCACCCGCGTCCGCAAGGTGCTTCAGGAGGTGCGAAACACCGCGGCCGAGCTGCGCAAGGAAATCCTCGAGTTCCGCGCCGCCGCCGAACATGTGGGATAACCCGTGTCGGTAGTGTCGAAACAGGCTCCATCATCCGAGCGCGATGCGCCCGGCCGTAACCACCCCGAAGGGCGGATGCTCTTCGACCTCGGCGCCATCGACCTCTCCGAACGCTTCGCCGACAGCGATGAGATCGCCCGATGGAACCCGCACCGGGGGAACATGGCCTTCATCGACGCCATCGTCTGGGTCGGGGACGACTTCCGGCAGGGGCTGGCCATCCACAAGGTTCGCGACGACGAGTTCTGGGTCGAGGGTCATTTCCCGGGCGACCCGATGATGCCCGGCGTTTTGATGCTCGAGGCCGGGGCCCAGCTCGCGTGCTACATGTTCAACGCACGAAAAAAGGAGAACGTGCTCGCCATCTTCCTGCGCATCGAGCGTGCCGCGTTCCGCTCCAGTGTCACGCCCGGCGATGACTTCTACCTCCTGTGCAAACAAGTGAAGTTCGGTCGCCGACAGTTCGTCACGGATATCCAGGGCGTCGTCGGCCGGCGCATCGCCTTCGACGCCCGCATCAGGGGCATGACGAGGCTCAAGGACGAGTGAGCAGCCGCCATGGCTCGTCCATACCCCCTGCTGTTCCGACCGATCCTGAAAGAGAAAATCTGGGGCGGGCGTCGCCTGGCCTCGCTCGCAAAGCACCTCCCCGCCAACGCGAACGTGGGAGAGAGCTGGGAGTTGGCCGACCTGGACCGGACCTCCGTCTCCGGCGGCGGTGGGGGGGCTCAGCGGTCGGTCATCATCAACGGCGAATTCACCGGCCGCACGATCCACGACGCGCTGCGCGCCTGGGGCGCCGATCTGCTCGGGCCGACGCCCGCCACGCCGGACGGCTCGTTCCCGCTGCTGGTCAAGTATCTCGACGCCCGCGAGCATCTGTCCGTGCAGGTGCATCCCAGCGCCGACTACGCCGCGGCCCACCCCGAGGTCCACCTCAAGACCGAGGCCTGGTACGTCGTCGATGCGGAGCCCGGCAGCGTGGTGTACGCCGGGATCAAAGAGGGCGTGTCCCCCGACGCGTTCGCCGCGCACATCAAGGACGGCACGTGCGTTGACGACCTGATCGCGATTCCCGCCCGGCCCGGACAACTCTACTACTTGCCCAGTGGAACCTGTCACGCCTTGGGCGCGGGCCTGCTGGTCGCGGAGGTCCAGACGCCCAGCGACACCACCTTCCGCGTCTACGACTGGGCGAGCGAGTACGGCCGCACCGGGCGCGAGCTGCACGTCGAGCAGGCGCTGGCGTGTATCGACTTCGGCCCGGCGCCGGATCCCGTCAGCCTGCCCGCGGGCGAGCGCTCGGCCCGACTGCTCGACACCGAGTTCTTCACGATCGACGAGGCGAGGCTGGACGTGGGCGACGAAATGCCCGTCGGCATGGACGGTCGCTGCTGCGTGCTCATGGTGATCGCCGGCGGCGGGGAGCTGACTTCGGCTCCTGATCTTGAGGTCGAACGCCTCGATACGGGTGACACCATGCTCGTGCCCGCGGCGCTGAGCGGCGGCGCGGTTTTCGTCGCGGGCCGATCGTCCACGGTTCTCCGCGCAGGCCTGCGATAACCGCCCGACAACAGCGCGTCACGGAAGATAAGAGCGACCAAAGCAGAAAGAGGCCCAAGCGCCAGCGCGGGCTCAGCCGTGACAGCACAGCTCTCCGATCCTCCTTCGGTACGTCGGATCTCCAAGCCGACGGCTGTGCCTTTGGTACGTCGGATCTCCGAGCCGACCGTTGTGCCTTTGGTACGTCGGATCTCCGAGCCGACCGTTGTGCGTATCGAACGCAAGCGTCACGAAGTGCAATCGAGGCGCAGAACAGGTTGGCACCGCCGAGTGCGTGGACGGTTCAAGCGGGCCGGACGGTGCTGAGAGCCCGCGCTGGCGCTTGGGCCTCTTTTGGCAGTGCTGGGAGGATGTGAATG
>JADFOF010000419.1 GCA_022563015.1 Planctomycetota bacterium | reverse complement strand
GACCCGTCTGCGCGAGATCGCGGCCGGGTACCGCCTCATCCAGCCGGACGGGCTCGACCTGCCGCTGCTGGGCGGCTGGGTCGGGTACGCCGGCTACGACGCCGTCCGGTATTCGGAGCCGACGAAGCTCGACTGGGCCAACGCGCCGCCGGACGACCGCCACCTGCCGGACCTCCAGTTCGGGTTCTACGACAATCTGGTCGTCTTCGACCACGTCGACAAGCTGGTCAACATCGTGCAGCTGGCGACGGTCGGGCCCGACGACGATCCCGAGCTTCGGTACGCGGACGCGTGCCATCGGCTGGACGGCCGCATCGCGCAGATCGAGCGTCACAGCAAGCCGCTGGTCCTGGGTCGGCTCCGCCCGCAGCGTGCCGCCCGACCACTGCCCTCGAACCTTTCGCGCGAGCAGCACGCGGCCATGGTCGAGCGCGTGCTCGAATACATCCGGGCCGGCGATGTCTACCAGTGCGTGGTCGGGCAGCGATTCGAGCGCACCTCGACCGCGGATCCGTTCGATGTCTACCGCGCCCTGCGCACGGTCAACCCGAGCCCGTACATGGTCTACATGCAGGGGCAGGGGTGCATTCTGGTCGCGTCGAGCCCGGAGATCCTCTGCCGCGTGCACCGCGACGGCGACGGACGCCTGATCGTCACCAACCGCCCGTTGGCGGGCACGCGCCGCCGAGGCTCGACGCCCGAGGAAGACCTCGCGCTGGAGCGGGATCTGCTGGCCGACAACAAGGAGCGGGCCGAGCACGCCATGCTCGTCGATCTGGGTCGCAACGACGTCGGGCGTGTGGCGACGCCCGGGTCCATCGCGCTGGACAAGGTCATGGAGGTCGAACGGTATTCGCACGTGATGCACATCAGCTCGACCGTAACGGGCGTGCTGCGCGACAACCTGGACTGCTGGGACGCCCTGCGCGCGACGCTCCCGGTCGGCACGATCTCGGGCGCACCGAAGATCAGGGCCATGCAGATCATCGACGAGCTCGAGCCGGTCCGTCGCGGGCCCTACGGCGGGGGCATGGGCTACGTCGGGCTGGACGGCCGGATGGACATCGCGCTCACGCTGCGCACCATGGTCGTCCCCACGGCTCTGCGCGACGGCCCCAACTGGACGTACCACATCCAGGCGGCCGGCGGGATCGTCGCCGACTCCAAGCCCGAGGCGGAGTATCAGGAAACGATCAACAAAGCCGCAGCCCTGGCGCGCGCGATCGACACGGCGGAAGAGGCGTTTGGAAAAGAAGTGACGAAGTGACGAAGTGACAGAGTGACGGAGTGGAGAAGAGACTGAGAGACGAAGTGACGAACAGAGCCCCCTGCGGGAGCAGGGGGTCCTCTCCGCCTGCCATTCGCACGAAGAGACGAAGCAAAGGCACAGGGGAAAGAGGCCCAAGCGCAAGCGCGGGCTCTTCTGTGGCGCGTCGGCGTGAACCATTCGCTTCCGGCGCACCTCTCCGCCACGGTCCGGACGCATGAACGAGAGGAACCTCGCCCGTGGGGGGGTGCCGGGGAGAGCCCGCGCTTGCGCTTGGGCCTCCTTTGCGTGCGCGCAGGGCGCGTGAATGCCGACCGCATAACACGCAGAATACACGAGCGGCTCGGCGCTACAGCGCGCCCTTGAGCGCCGGCGAGGCGCGGAAGGTGCAGGTCTTCGAGGGTTTGATCTCGATGGGCGCCTTGGTGATCGGGTTCACGCCGATCCGGCCCGCACGCTCCTTGCGAAGAAACGTCCCGAACCCCGCGATGGTGACCTTGGCGTCCTCCTTGACGCCGCCGGCGATCGCCTCGAGCACCGCTTCCACGTAGCGGGTCGCGTCGGACTTCGTGCTCTCCAGTTCCGCTGCCACTTTCTCGATCAGGCCCGTCTTGTTCATTGGTCCGTTCTCCGGTGCGGGTGGTGCGGACCGAGCGCCTGCGCGGCAACCGACCCGACACGTCCTGCGAGCCGCCATTATCGGTCATTCTCGATGGAATGGGCAAAAAACGTCGCATTTCTTCCCCGATATCATCCGACAGACGAATCACCGCCGCCCGGCCGGTATCTCGCGCAAGTCCTTATGCACAAACACATTGTCATCCAAACCGAGGATCTGGAGCCCGGCCCGGCACAGTGGCTCGCCACGCGGTGCGAACTGATCCGATGCACTTCGAGCGACCCCGGGTTCGGCGATCTGCTCGCCAGGGCGGCCGGGCTGATCGTCCGCACCTACACGCGCGTCGATGCCGACCTGCTGGACCGGGCGCCCGGGCTCAGGGTCGTCGGCCGTGCGGGCGTGGCGCTCGAGAACATCGACATGGACGCCTGCCGCCAGCGAGGCGTCGCCGTCGTCCACACCCCCGGCGCCAACACCCGC
>JADFOF010000074.1 GCA_022563015.1 Planctomycetota bacterium | reverse complement strand
TGCGCGCGGGGATGTGTGATGCGGTCGTCATAGACACCTGGCAGTCGTTCAGCCCTTGCCACGACGAGAACGACGCCGCCGGGATGGTTGCGGCGCTGTCGCCACTCCACCACATTATGGATGCGGGCGCGGCTGTGCTCCTGATCCACCACACACGGAAGGGCGACGGGAACGAGGGCCAGGCGAGCCGGGGCAGCGGGGCGCTGACGGGGTTCGTAGACATTATCGTGGAGTTCCGCAGATTCGATCGCGAGCGCCAAGAGGACCGTAGGCGTGTGCTGAAGAGCTACAGCCGCTTCGATGAAACCCCGGCGGAGGTCGTCATCGAGCTTCAGGATGGCGGCTACCGGCTCGTCGGGACGAAGGGGGATGCGAATCGCGAGGATCGAGTGGAGGTAATCCAGGAGTCGCTCAGCGAATCGCTGGCGACAGTGGAGGAGCTTCGAGAACGCTGGCCTGAAGGGGGTGTTGCCAAACCCAGCAAACGCACCCTTCAAGCCGACCTCAACGCGGGCGCGGACGATGGACTGTGGGATCGGAGCGGCAAGGGTGTCAAGGGAAGCCCGTTCAAGTACCGCAGATTCGATTCGCGCAAGCCCACCCCCTTAGAGGGGGAATCGAATCGAAATGCTGCCGAGAGAGCAAACGGAGACAATCCTGCCGTCAACGGTGTTGTCCCCAAGAGCGACGGCACCACCGATTCCGGCGCGATAAGGGTGGGGATTGGTCCGGGGTCGATTTGCCGCGCCTGCGGGCATGACGACTGGTGGCGATTCAAGGACGCCAAAGGCTGGACATGTGGCCAATGCCATCCCCCTTCTGGCGAACGCGAGGTCAGTCGGGAGCGTGGCCGTGGGGAACAGGTTGCTTTTGACAAGTATCCGGCGTATGATGGGTGATGCCGATTCTGCTCAGAGAGGTTCGCAAGGCGATGAAGTCGAGCGGGTTGACCAACTACCGGATCTGGAAGGATACGGGGATCACACAGGGCCAGCTGTCCAGGTTCGCGCGTGGCGAACGTGGGATGAGCGTCGAGAACGTCGAGCGGATGGCAGAGTATCTGGGATTGGAAATCGTGATTCGACCCAAGCGGCGGTCGAAGAAAGGCAAGTAAGTCATGGCGAGTATCAGCACAGACAAGGCCGGCCGACGGCGCATCCTGTTCGTCACCGGCAGCGCACGGAAGGCGATTCGACTCGGGAGGATCCCGATGCGGACCGCCGAGAGTCTGCGGGTCAAGATCGAGGCGATCTTGGCGGGCAATCTGACGGGCGCTCTCGACGCCGAGACGGCCCGCTGGGTGGCGCAGATCGACGACGGGCTGCACGCCAAGCTGGCCCGGGTCGGGCTTGTGACGCCGCGTGAGCATGTCCAGGCGACGCTCGGGCAACTCATGGACGAGTTCTTCGCGAACCTGGATGTCAAAGCAGGAACGGTCACAACCTACCAGCAGACGCAGGCGAGGCTGGAGGACCACTTCTGCCGCGAGTGCCTGCTCTCGGACATCTCCGCACTCGACGCGGACCGATGGCGGGCGTCGATGCAGGACGATGGCCTGGCGCCGGCGACAATCAGCAAGCGCGTGAAGACGGCCCGGCAGATGTTCCGGCGGGGTGTCCGCTGGGGCATGGCAGAACTGAACCCCTTCGACGGCGTCAAGGCGGGCGCGCAGACCAACCGGAGCCGGATGCGGTTCGTGACGCTGGTCGAATCTGAGCGTGTGCTTGAGGCGTGCCCGGACGCCGAATGGCGGCTGATCTTCGCGCTGTCCCGCTTCGGCGGGCTCCGCTGCCCCAGCGAGCACCTGGCGCTGACGTGGCGGGACGTGGATTGGGAGAAGGGGCGGCTGACCGTGCGGAGCAGGAAGACCGAATCGCTGGAGCGCGGCGGCCTGCGAGCCGTGCCAATCTTCCCTGAACTACGCCCTTACCTGATGGAGGCGTTTGAACTCGCGGACGAGGGAGCGGAGTTCGTGATCAGACGGACCCGGTGCACCAGCGCGAACCTGCGAACCCAGCTGAACCGGATCATCCGCCGCGCCGGTCTGGAGCCCTGGCCCCGGCTATTCCACAACCTGCGGGCGAGCCGCCAGACGGAGCTGATGGAGCGGTTCCCGATCCACGTGGTCTGCGAGTGGCTGGGGAACACCAAGGCGGTGGCGGCGGACCACTACCTCCAGGTCCACGACGACCACTTCGCGCGGGCGGTATCAGAACCAGCCGATTCAAAAGCGGCGCAGAATCCGGCGCAGCATGCGTCGGAACCGCGTCGCATGGCGCAGAAAGAACAAACCCCGGCCTTGTCACAAGTCCATAAGAAACAAGGACGTGCAGCTGAGTGCGACTCGCTGCAAGTCCTCGGAATGACCCCGACGGGATTCGAACCCGTGTTACCAGGATGAAAACCTGGCGTCCTGGACCAGACTAGACGACGGGGCCTGCACGGTCCGGATACTAGCACGGGGCGTCAACCGGCGGCGCACCCGCGATCGATCACCACAGGGCTCACAGGCGGCCGATGCGGCACAGCCGCGCCGATTTTCGTTTCAGCGACGCCCGGGTCGTGCCCGGACGCGGTTTGGTCGATACGTCTTGAGGTATGGCCCATCGCACCGGACAGACCACATCGGCCCCATTGCCCACCATCGCGGCACGCGGGCTGGCGATGTTCCTCATCGTCGGCACGCTCACGGGCGTCGCAATCCTCTCCAGGCCGTCACGGTCCGCAGCCGCCACTGAGGACCACTCCTCGGCCCGCTCGCTCGACCGCACGCATTGGCCGATCATCGGCGAGTTGTGGTCCCCGCGACGCATCATCCGGCTGCACGCAGGCCCCGAAGGCACCCTCTACACCGTCTGCTCGCCCGACGGCACGGTCCTGGGCGCACAGCTCACCGGCGACGAGCTGACGCGTGCGTTCCCGGACATTGATCTGCCCATGCTGAGCGGGCGGGACAATGGCTACCAGCTCATGATGGCCGACCCGGACTGAGACGGGCCCGGCGTCCCCGCGTCGTACCATGCCGGCGTGAACGCGCCCACACCGCTCCCGGTGCCCGATTCGGTCCGCAGCGTGCTGCTCTTCGGCGGCATGTTCGACCCGCCGCACATCGCCCACGTTCGGCTCGCTGTGCAGGCTCGGGACGAGGCGCTCGGAACCGATACGTATCTGGTCTACGTTCCGGCGGCCCGATCGCCGCACAAGGCCGACGGTCCGGCCGCCGACGACCGCCACCGCCTCGCCATGCTCGCCCTCGCTCTGGACGAAGTGCCGCGCTGCGTCGTCTGGACCGACGAGATCGATCGCGGCGGGTCGAGCTTCTGGATCGACAC
The DNA here is from genome assembly GCA_022563015.1 of Planctomycetota bacterium. Lineage (GTDB taxonomy): Bacteria > Planctomycetota > Phycisphaerae > Phycisphaerales > UBA1924 > JADFGU01. The sequence goes on along the minus strand of JADFOF010000074.1, from coordinate 7,736 downwards.
GCTCGGCCGGGCCCGCTCCCTGCTCGGCCCGCACGTGTCGCAGCGGTTTCTCATCGGCGCCGATCAGGCCGCGGCGTTCGATCGCTGGCGCGATTGTCGAGGCATCCTGGCGCTGGCCGACCCACTGGTTCTGCTGCGAGAGCCCATGCTCTCCACGCACGCCCTGCTCGGGCGAATGCGTGCGACCGGCTCGTGGAGCGAGGCGGACCTGGCGCGGTGGAGCGGCTTCGTGTGGGACGGTTCGGTTGCGTCGGCCTCGTCCACCGAATCTCGTTCACAGGTCGTCGCCGGCGAGTTGCCCCCGGACATCGACCCGCGCGTACGGGAATACATCGAATTGTACGGGCTGTACCGCGACCGGTAGATCGACCTCACGCCGCCGCCAGCGACCCCGCAACCCCGTCACGCGTCACGTAAAAGAACTCCGAGGTGATCGGGTATGGCAGGCGCTTGTAGTCCACGGCGACGCGATCGTGCAGCCGATGAATGAAGTCGCGCGGCCCGCGCGACATGGCGACGAACATATCCCTGGCGGGCGTGGCGACCAGGAAATCCCCGCCCAGCTGCGGCGCCAGGCGATCGAAGAGCCCGCTCAGCAGCAGCCGGGCCGCGTCGTACCCGTCCTGTTCGGACAGGATCGCCGCCCGTCCACCCTCCTTGGACTCGACCAGCTGCACCTCGAGGTCCGGCACATATCGGTCGAGGTTTTTCTTGGCGTACTCCTCCAGATCCTCCACGCCCAGCCCCCACTGGAGCATCTGCTCGGTCGTGATGCTCACCGTCATCTGAGGCAGGTCGAGCACGAATACCACGACCGTGTCGTTGACGAACGGGATGTGCGCGACGAGCTCTCGGCTGAGATGATCGAAGATGCTCACAGGCTGAATCCGCGGCATGACCCGCGTGCGCGCGAACTCGAGCGTGACGCCCGACAGCTGCATCCCATCGCTCGAAAACAACTGGTCGAGGTAGTGATCGACGATCTCGTTGCCTCGGCTCGGGTCGTGGTCCACCATCCGGCGGAGGTTGCCAAGATCCAGGCGTCGCCCATTGATGATCAGCTCCGAGTACCCCACAAGCTCGATCGTGTACTCGGGCTGCAGGCGGCGGACCATTTCCGCGACGTGCTCGGCGAATCCTTCCGGCTCCATGGGAACATAGGCCATGGCGAACTTCCCTCTCGGCGAGCGGCGGTCGACCAACGAACAACGATCCGTGCCGGCTCCCACTCCGTCCTGCGAGTGTCATCGTCCATCCGATACGGATGATGAACGGGTGTGTTCTGCTATGGAGAGCGATGACCTTCACGGACGCTCACATCCCGCATGATCGGCCGATTCCCCGCCCCGGCCCAGGCCGAACAGATCGGCCCAGCGGACATCCGCGGCGTCTTGAGCCTATCGGTCCTGGGATCAATCCCTTCATCGCAGGCACGCTCCGGGCCCGGCGTGACTTGTGAACAGACTACGAATACGATCGGGCCCCTGGACGCGAGGCCGCTGGGGCCCGCGAGGGTTGGTGTCTGTCCCGGTCACTGGCTACAATCGCCCCCGAGTGACCGGACCGGGTCGATCTGTGGAGTATTCGGCCCGCCTGAGACGGAGATTCAAACGTGACCGAAGCGGAAATCGAAGCGAAGGTGATCGAGATCGTCGCCGAACAACTCGGGACGGACAAGACCAAGGTCACGCGTGACACGAGCTTCGTCGAAGACCTGAACGCCGACAGCCTGGACCAGGTCGAACTGGTCATGGAGTTCGAGGACGAGTTCGAGACCTCGATCCCCGACGACAAGGCCGAGCAGCTCAAGACCGTCGGGCAGGCCATCGACTTCATCAAGCAGGCCCACGGGATCGAGTAGTCCCGGCTCGACCGGTCCGGTGAGGGGAGCCGAACCCGGCGCGCGCGGTGCTGCGCCGCCGGCCGGCCTATCCACGCTGCCATGCATCAGACACGCAATCCAGACCACCGCATCGTCGTGACCGGCTTGGGCGCGCTCACAAACCTCGGCCATGACGCCCCCTCGACCTGGGAGGCCATGCGCGAAGGTCGCAGCGGCATCAGCTGCATCGAAGAGTCCGGCTTCGAGCGCTACGAAGGGTGGAACGTCCGCATCGCCGGCCAGGTCAAGGACTGGGATCCCACGCGCCGCATCGATCGCCGCGAGGCCAAGCGGCTCGACCGCGTCACGCTGCTGGGCGTCTACGCCGCCGACGAGGCGGTCTCGCACTCGGGCATCGAGTTCGACAAGATCGACACCGATCGTTGCGGCGTGGTGATCGGGTCCGGCATCGGGGGCATCCAGACCATCGAGGACGGCGTGTACACGCTGCAGAATCGCGGGCCCGCACGCCTGAGCCCCTTCACCGTCCCGCGACTCATGGTCAACGCCACGACCGGGAACATCTCGATCCGGTTCGGGTTGAAAGGGCCGGCGTCGGCCCACGCGACGGCGTGCGCGAGCTCCGGCCACGCCATCGGCGACGCCATGGGCTACCTCCGGCGCGGCGAGGCCGACGTCATGCTCGTCGGCGGGACCGAGGCCGCCGTCACACCCCTGTGCATCGGCGCCTTCATGACCATGAAAGCGCTGAGCCTGCGCAACGACGACCCGTCCAAGGCCAGCCGACCCTTCGATGTCGACCGCGACGGCTTCGTCCTCGCCGAGGGCGCCGCCATGTTCATCATCGAGACGCTCGAGCACGCCACGGCGCGCGGCGCCACCATCTATGCCGAGCTGGTCGGCTTCGGCAACAGCGCCGACGCGGGCCACATCACCGCGCCCGATCCTGAAGGGCGTGGCGCGGTCCGGTCGATGCGGGCCGCCCTCAAGGACGCACGCCTGGCTGCCGACGACATCGACTACATCAACGCCCACGGCACGTCAACGCCGCTGGGCGACCGGGCGGAGGTTGCCGCCGTCTGCGACCTGTTCGGAGACCACGCGCGATCCTCGGCCGGCGGTACGCTGCTCATGAGCTCGACCAAGTCCATGCACGGGCACACGCTCGGCGCCTCGGGCGCGGTGGAGCTCATCGCGTGCGTTCACGCGGTGCGCGACGGCGTCGTGCCGCCCACCATCAACATGGACCACGCCGACGACGGGTTCGACATGGACTTCGTCGCCCACGAGGCCCGCGAGCGGCCCATCCGCTACGCCATGAACAACACCTTCGGGTTCGGGGGGCACAACGTCACGCTCATCGTCAAGAGGTTCGAGGGCTGAGCCGATCGCCCCCGGGGATGTATGCCCCGTCGCGTGCGGACGCCGGCGCGGGCGGCCGGCGCGAAACCCGCTTCAGCCTCGGGCCCCTCTGGGTCGATACAGGCGTCATGGCAGATCTGCAGCGGATCCTGAGCATCGAGGTCCCGGTCATCGTTCGCCTCGGAGAGTGCCAGATGACCGTCAAGGACGTCCTGGACCTCGTCCCGGGCTCGATCATCGAGCTCCAGAAGGACTCAGACGCCGAGCTCGACCTGCTCGTCAACAACAAGCAGATCGGCTTCGGGGTCGCGGTGAAGGTGGGTGAGAACTTTGGCCTCCGCGTCACCTACGTCGGCGACATCCGCGAGCGGATCGAGGCCTTGGGCCTGGCCGCAGAGGGTGGAGAGGCTTCGTCCGAAGACCCGGAACTGGACGCCCTGGCTGAGGCGATGCTCGGCGGCCACCTGTAGAGCGCACTCAGAACCAATTGGCGCATCGAGACGTGTGCAGGACGCCGAGTCTGAGTCCGCGAAGGCTCGGATGTCTCCCGTGATACGGATCACATGTGCCGCTCGTGCTCGTGTGCGAAGCGCGCCGGGTCTGATGACGAGCCCTCCGCGCGAGCGGAGAGTTTTATGTGTCGTGCGCCGAACACTCCGTGCTCGCGCCCGGGGCTCGTCCATCGCGCTCCGCGGCGTGTGCCCATGTGGATCATGGGAACCGTATGACACCATACGCCCTTGATCCGAGCCTTCGCCCGCAACGGGCTCAGACTCGGCGTCCGGCGGGCTCAGTCTCGGCGTCCGTTCAATCGCCGACGCGACGCGTCGATTGAAACCGCCTCACCCGCGCTCGCGGACCCGACCTTTGCCCCTGGTGATCTTGCCGACCACCCACGCGGTCTCGCCCAGCCGACCCAGCCGATCGACGATCGCATTGGTGAACGTCGGACGAACGATCAGGCAGTATCCCACACCCATGTTGAACACCCGCCGCATCTCCTCCGGCTCGACCCCGCCCCGCGCCTGCAGGAAGCCGAACACCGGGGGCACGTCCCACGCGCCGCGATCGATCACCGCGTCCACACGGGGGTTGAGCGCCCGCCGAAGGTTGCCCGCCAGCCCGCCCCCGGTGATGTGCGCCATCCCCGAGATCACCTTCTTGACGCGGTACTGCCGCTGGAGCCTGACGATCGACCGGGCGTAGATCCGCGTCGGTTCGAGCAGCACCTCGCCCAGCGTGCGGTCGGTCTCGAGTTCGTCGTATGTCATGTCGAGATCCAGCCCCGCCGAGTCGAGGATCTTTCGGACCAGCGTGTACCCGTTGGAATGCACGCCCGACGAGGCCAGCGCGATCACCTCGTCGCCCGGGCTCACCCGCAAGGGGTCGATCGCCTTCTTGAGTTCAACCACGCCGACGGCGAACCCGGCCAGGTCGTAGTCGCCCCGCTTGTACACGTCGGGCAGCTCGCACGTCTCGCCCCCGATCAGCGCACAATCGGCCAGGGCGCACCCGTCGGCCACGCCACCCACGATCTGCTCGATGTGCGCCGGGTCCACTCGGTGGATCCCGATATAGTCGAGGAAGAAGAGCGGCTCGGCGCCCTGCACGATCAGGTCGTTGACGTTCATCGCCACGCAGTCCCGCCCGATCGTGTCGTGCACGCCCATCCTGACCGCGAGCAGTACCTTCGACCCCACCGAGTCGGTGCACGACACCAATACCGGATCCTTGTAGTTGCGCTTGAAGAGCTTCTCGTTGTAGTCCAGCCGGAACAGGCCGGCAAAGCCGCCGGGGTTCTGGATCACGCGCGGCCCGTGGGTCTGCCGCAGGCGGCTCTGGATGCGCCGGACCGCCTCGTCGCCCGCGTCGATATCCACGCCGCTGTCCGCGTAGGTCGGGGGCCTGCGTCGGTTTTTTTTCCGCGTCGTCGCGACGGAATCGGGCATGTCCAAGGATAGCGGCGGCCGGGCCAACCCGCTCGCGACTGCACGCGCCGGACCCTATGCTCAACCCCCGCTGTCCGATGTCGGCGGTCGCTCGGCACTGAGGACGATCCATGCCCCACCTGTTCACCTCCGAGTCCGTCTCGATGGGCCACCCCGACAAGGTCGCCGACCAGATCTCAGACGCCATTCTCGACGCCATGCTCGAAGCCGATCCCTTCTCGCGCGTCGCCGTCGAGACCATGGTTTCGACCGGCATGTGCGTGGTCGCCGGCGAGGTCACAACGCGAGGCTACGTCGAGATCGCCGACATCGTCCGCAAGACCATCGAAGACATCGGGTACACCGACGGCGACATGCACTTTGACGCCAAGTCCTGCGCCGTGCTCGTCTCCATCAACCGCCAGAGCGAGGACATCGCACTGGGCGTGGACCGCGACGGCGCCGGCGACCAGGGCATGATGTTCGGCTTCGCCTGCCGCGAGACCGAGGACCTCATGCCCCTGCCCATCCAGCTCGCCCACGGCCTGGTCGAGCAGCAGGCCCATGCCCGCGTGCAGGGGCACATCACCGGCCTGCGCCCGGACGCCAAGAGCCAGGTCACCATCGAATACGAGGGCGAGCGCCCCGTCCGCGTCGACACCGTCGTCCTGTCCACCCAGCACGACAAATCCTGGAACGATCGCCAGGAGGAGCTCGGGCGAGAAGTCATCGAGCACATCCTCAAGCCCGTCCTGGGCGAGTGGTGGAATCCCGGCATCACCGTCCACATCAACCCGACGGGGCGGTTCGAGATCGGCGGCCCGCACGGCGATTGCGGACTCACCGGGCGCAAAATCATCGTGGACACCTATGGCGGCCGTGGGCATCACGGCGGCGGCGCGTTCAGCGGCAAGGATCCCACCAAGGTCGATCGCTCCGCTGCGTATATGGCACGCTACCTCGCCAAGAACATCGTCGTCGCCGACCTGGCCGACATCTGCGAGGTGCAGCTCAGCTATGCGATCGGCGTGGCCGAGCCGACCTCGGTCTGTGTCGATTGCCAGGGCACCGAGCGCGTGGAACTGGCCGCCATCAGCAAGGCCATCCGCGACGTCTTCCCGCTCACGCCCCGAGGCATCATCGAGGCCCTCAACCTCCGCAAGCCGATCTACCAGCCCACCGCACGTCACGGGCACTTCGGCCGAAAGCCACAGGGCGACCTGTTCACCTGGGAGCGCACCGACAAGGCCGACCTCCTCAAGCAGGCCGTCCGAGGCTGAGCCCCAACGGACCCGCCAACCCCGCAACGCGCCGCGACCCCCGCAACGAGCCGCGACCGGCAGAGAGTGGATCTCACCTTCCCCAACGAGGCACGACCGGAAGGGAGTGCTCGGGGCGTAACCATCGCGACAGGGATCGTCGAACCACCGCTCCCTCCCGGTCGCGGCTCGTCATGTAAGTTGCAGAGTGGTTTCGATCGACGCCCGCGCTTGAGCGGACGCCGATGCGTTGATTGAACCGCTTAGGCGGCGAGGCCGTAGTCGTCGGCGTCGCCCTCGTCCGGCCCGTCGAACGCGCCCCATTGATCGCGCGGCAGGTGCCGATGGTGGATGTGGATGACGCGCCCGAGTTGCAGCGCGAACTGCTCGGAGATGGTCTCGAGCATCTGCACGTGCTCGCCGGTGAAGGCGTCGGCGCGATCGCGGAAGAGGATGACCACGGCCAGGCACTCGCCCTCGTGATGACAGGCGAACATGACGACGTTCGAGTCGCACAGCCACTGGGCCTCGTACCCGAACTCGTCGTCCAGGTCCGAACCGGGGCTGAGCGAGATGAGGCTCGATTCGCTCTCCATGCGGGGCGCGACGACGTTTGCGAGGTGATCGAGGAGAACGTCGGCGGTGTCCTTGGCGCAGTCATAGTTGACATACGCCCCGAGCGAGAAGTCGCGTGACGAGGTGGGGAGGAACACCGCCGCGTTCGTCGGGCCGATCTTCGCCAGCACGAACTCCAGCGCCGTTCGCAGCAGGCTCTCGACGTCCAGCTCCGGGCGGATGATGGCGGTGAACTCGCTGGCGAGCGAGAAACGGGCCATCTGCCCGGACATCTCGTCGTACGCCAGCGACAGGTCGTTGCACAGCGAGCGCACCTGCGAGGTGACTTCCTGCCTGGCATGGTTGAGCTTTCGGCAGACGCGGCGGAGCCTCCGCGCCTTGTGCTCGGCTTGCCGGACGGTCCTGGCCCTGGACGCCGCCCGACACACGCCGGAGATCAATTCCGCCGCCGGCGAGTCGATCCTGATAATGTCCGCGATCCCGGCCCGCATGGCGAGCACGGCGTCGTCGAGCGTCGGGTGGTCGGCGATGAGGATGAACGCGATGTCGAGGCGGTCAGGCCCGAGCTCGTCGGCCAGCGAGACGCCTGGCCCGTCGCTCAACTGGTCGCGGACCAGCACCACGTCGAAGTGCTCGACATCCATCATCATGCGGGCGGCGTCCAGCGAGTCGGCCTTGGCGGGATTCGACGACACCCCGCTCACACGCGCCGCCAGTCGCAACCGTTCCTGACGCGACCCGCTCACGATCAGCACGCGGGGATCCGAG
>JADFOF010000073.1 GCA_022563015.1 Planctomycetota bacterium | reverse complement strand
TCCGAACGGCTCGTGCCGAACTGGCGGATCCAGAGCCGGTTGCCCGCGATGTCGTAGCGGGCCAGGTAGGCGTCATAGTCGCCTGCGTTCGGCCCGCCCAGGCTGCCCCATGTGGATCCCGCGACCATCACGCCCCCCGCGCCGTCGGGCGCCAGGGCGTAGGCATAGTCGTACGTGCGCGTGCCGAACTGGCGGATCCAGAGCTGGTCCTGCGCGTGGGCAGCGGGGATGAGGTGGGTAAATGGGGCCGGGCTGAGCAGGGCAAAGCCGAGCACGACGAAGACACTCTTTGCAAACTTCATGGTGAACTCCTACGGCCGCCAGCGGCGGTCTTATGGGCACCCGCCCACAAACGAGTTCTGGAAGCACAGGAAGTCGAAGATGTCGCAGGCCGGGTCGGGATCGCAGTCGCAGGCGTACGGCTCGCCGAGTACGAAGCTGTTCTGGAAGCAGAGGAAATCGAAGATGTCCAGCGTGCACCATCCGGTTGTTGTGTCGCAGTCCGCGTAGCACCACGGGTCGGGTGTGTATGCGTCGAAGTGATCGACCGCGCCAAAGCCTGCGATCGTGGCGCCCCCCGGCAAATAGATGACGCCGCCCGACTCAACCGCTCCCATGCCGTGACGCGCCAGTGGCATCGCGGGCATGGCTCGCCAATGGTCCAAAGCGGCGTCGTACGCCTCGACCTCGTCGAAGATGCCGAGCGGGCTCACGGGATTCCCCTCGCCGCCAAAGACATAGATGATCCCGTCCAGCGCCGCTGCGGCGATACCTGCACGCGCCGTGGGAATCGGCGCGCGTCGCGACCAGGCGCCCGCGACCGGGTCGAAGACCTCCATCGCCAACAGATTCGCCCCGCGCCGTCCGCTGATCGCGTAGAACTCCCCGCCGACCACCGCGGCCGCGAGATGGTCGCGCCCGGTCGGCATCGGCGCGTGATTGGTCCAGGAGTTCGTGGAAGGGTCGTACGACGCGCACACGCGCGAACGAGTCGAGGGGAGCCCCCCCGCAGTGATGATCTTCCCATCGATCACGCCCACGCCCATCGCGCCTCGGGGCAGCGGCATCGGCGCGCGCGTCGTCCACATGTTTGTCGCCGGGTCGAAGGCGAATACCGTGTCAACGGCCGCGAAGTTCTGCGTCAGTCCTCCGATGACGTACAGCACGCCGTCCACGCCGGCCGCTGCGACGTGGTTGAGCGGGAGCGGCGCCGGAAGGTCCGGCACGGGCTCCCATCGGCCCGCGGCGATGTCGTACCGCTCGACGGTGTTGACGGATCGTCCAGAACCGTCGAAGCCGCCCACGACGTAGATCTTTCCATCGATGATCGCCGTACCGACTTCCTGCCTCCGCGAGGGCAGCAGCGGGAGCGTCGTCCAGGCGCCCGGCCCGAGCGCTACGCTCGGAGTGCTCGCTTGCGCGACCTCTGTGCCGATCGCCAGGACAATGAGGCTTGGGACGATCGCTCTCGTGATCGAGCCACTGCTCATTACGGACACCCCGCCACGAACGCATTCTGGAAACACAGGAAGTCGAAGATGTCGCAGACCGGGTCGGGATCGCAGTCGCAGGCGTAGGGCTCGCCGCTGACGAAGCTGTTCTGGAAGCAGAGGAAGTCGAAGATGTCGAGGCTGCCGTTGGCGTCGCAGTCGGCGTAGCACAGCGCCGCGCCCGCGCCGGACCAGAAGCCGCCGGTGAGCGTGAAGGGGCCGCCGGACATGACGCCCGCGTCGTGCTGGCCGATCGTGCCGGATAGTTGGAAGGAGCCGCCTGCAGACGGGCCGCCGCCGCAATCGATCGTGTACCAACTGATATCAAAGGGCTGCGCCGTGGCCGTATTGGCGAAGCCGGTGAGCAGAGCGGGGACGAACGCAACAATGAGCGCTCTGCGGTTCATGGTTCGATTGAGGTGGTTCATTTGTTGTCTCCGTTGCGATTGGCGCCGGCGATCATAAGGTCGTCGGGCATAGGCTCTCTGAGTGTCCAACCAACCGTGCCGGCGTTGCATCGTTGGGTGTGAAGTCGGGGTTGAGAATTCCGTTCTCGACGAGGATCTGGCGGTGACTTGAAGCTGTCCGGCACCATCGCCCAGCATGATACCGGATCGAGTACGGGTGTGATGACCTGCATGTTCATTCTCCTGCGCTAGCGCGTGCCGGCGACCGTACCGGCCTCGGCGACCACGGCGCCCTCAGTGGGCGCATTTTCCGGCGAGATCGTCTACTCTTGATGCGGTGCTCGTGGCACCGGCTGCTCGAGCCCCTGCTCGCGCATGACCTGATCGAGTTGTGCCTGCAGCGCCTGCATCTGCGCCTGCATCTGCTGAAGTTCACGCTGCAGCCGCTGCTGATTAAACTCCTCGGCTTCGATCTGCTCGGCCTCGATGTCCACGGCGCTGAGCGGCGCGTTCTCGGGGGCCATATTGTCGCCAGATCCGGGGCCCCCGAGCGGTACGTCGACCATGCCGTACGCCGTGGGCACGTAGATCAGCGATAGCGTCATGTCGTTGCAGGTGACGTTGCCGCCGTTTTCGTTGCCGAGGAAGTAGAACGAATTCGCGCCGGACACCACCGAGAAGATCGCCTGAACGGTTACCGGCCGGTTGATAGGGCCCGACGGATGGGCGGAGGGGATCAGCCAGGCTACATCTTGCGTCGCCGGAATCACCCCAGCGGTGTCGGACACGCCGAACTCCGCCCACGAGGTTGTACCGGAGACGTGGCTCGCGTTCGCCTGACAGGTAGCGATCGCAAGCACATAGCCGTCGGCCGGGACGGTGATGGTCCGCGACAGGATCGTGTCGACCGCGCCGGTCAGTGCGAGCCCGGTGTTGGTGCTGGTGCTGGCCGCGCCGGCCTCGTCGAGAATCTCCGAGGCCTGGATGGCGTCGGTCGGGAGAACCACGGACGCGCTGCCCGAGGCATTGGTGTCAAAGGTCATCGGGCTGACCCCGCTGGAGAGTGTCATGCGGGGGTTGCCCGAGCTGGAAGCGTTGCCGTCGAAGGTGAAACCGGTCGAGCTATCGGTCCGTCGCCAGTTGATAAAGACGCCCCCGCCGGCGCTGACGTCGGGTTCGATCGTGGACTGGGTGAATCCGTCTTCGCTGCGAGTGTCGATCCGCCCGCCGCGACTGGTGTCACCGACGACGCTAACGGTGATTGCACCGGTGCCGACGTCGAAGGTTGTGAGGGTCGCGCCGGCGCTTGCAGCGCCGCCGAGGATCTCGAGCGTCTCGGTGCCGTTGTCGTTCCGCATGCTGAGCTCGCCGCCGGGGCCGACGCCGCTGATCTGGACCTGGGTCACGCCGGCGTCGGTCGCCACGATGTCGCCCTGGGCCACGTCGAGGCGCGCCGTCGGCGTGGGCGTCCCGATCCCGACGTTGCCGGCGTTGTAATAGGTGGCGCTGCCGTTGATCAGCCAGTGTGAATCGCCAGGAAGACCTTGTTGGCCTTGAGGGCCTTCAGGGCCGATGGGTCCCTGCGGACCCGTCAACCCTTGTGTGCCTTGCGGTCCTTCCGGGCCGATCGGACCTGGAAGTCCTTGCGGACCTGTGCGACCAATGGGTCCTTCGGGTCCTTGAACACCCGGATCACCTTGCAGTCCTTGCGGACCCGTTAGCCCTTGCGGGCCTTGCGGTCCTTCGGGACCGATGGGTCCTTGCGGGCCTTGGTTGCCGTCCAGTGCGAACAGTGCGACGGGCGCAGCCGTGACCGGCTGGCGCGGCGACAGTGTGACGAACGAGCCCGCGCCCGAATCAAACACGTCGATCTCCAGCCATCGCGCTTCGGCGGTGAACGCGCCGGGTCCGAAGTCAAGTTCAACCGTGAAGCGACCATCAACGAGCGGTGCACCGAGCAACTGGAGCATCGGACCGATCTGCGCGCCACCGGTCACCGCGTCGAACAGACGGAACTGAAGGTCCGTGCTGCCGACCACCGGACCATTGGCGTCGCGCAGTTCACCCTGATAGGTGATGCCGTTGCCGACGGGGTCCTCGGGCAATGGTGGCGCGCGTCGCGCGGCGTCGATCGGCTCGGGCTGATCGTCGTTGGCACGTTGGTCCGGCGGCACGTCACCTTCATGAGTCGGTGCTCGTGTGCCGGTCGTGTTGATCTGCTGTCGTGCGCCACTCGCACCGGACTCAGATTGAGCCACGAAAGGCGTGTAGGCAGTGGCGATCGCGGCAGATGCACAGAGGACAACAACAAAGCGCCCGGTTAGTGGAGAACAGATTCGGTACATGACAATTCCTCCCGTTTCGCGAGCGAAAGCGTCGCGACAGTGGCCGGATCAACTCACGTCGAACCCCAAGCATACTGGAAAACCCCCGTGGATTGGGGCAGATTCCGGAGAGAATAGCCAAATGGGCTGATTCAGCCCTGACTCCAGGTCACTATCGGGTGTGGACAGGGTCGGCACCACGTCGCCACCCACCGCTGCCCGTCGTTGTCGCGCGCGGAGCAGACCCAGAGCGACACCCCGTCGTCGCTGGTCCACTGGCAGAATCCGACGTGCAGGCGCATGTGGTCGTGGATGCAGTCGAGGATGTAGGAGGCGAGGGTGGCGGTCATTTGGAAGACTCCCCGCATTCGGGACACACCGCTCTGTCGTCGAGGCCGCTCAGGTCATGGCCGCAGGTGGGGCAGATGCTCACTGGCGGTATTGCTTCGGGCCTTTGCAGGACTGGTCCCTTCAGGCCACATTCCGCAGCACGAAGCACCAACCAGCGGTGCCGGGCAGCCAACGCGAGACAGAAGATGCCAAGAACGGTCAGGTACTCGATGCGAGACCAGTGGGCGGTGATGTTCGCATAGAACATGCCTGCGGCTACAAGTGCGAGGCAGGTGACACACATCAGACGTGTCCGGGCTCGCATCTTTGGTAGTCGGTACGGTCTCACGATTCGCTCGCTGCTGTGGCTACCCCGCACTCCGGGCACACCTCACCGTCGAGCCCGCGCAGATCATCCGCGACGAGATCGCCGAGTTCCCGGCGGTCGAGGGGCGGGTGTTCGCCACCGTCCCCTGCCGGACGGTGTTCCTGGCGGACATGCGGCGGGCCGGGATCCCGGTGGTGGACGGCCGGGGGCGGCGCCTGACCTTCCACGGGTTGAGGAAATACACCGCGACCGCGCTGATTGAGAGCGGAACCGACCTGGGCGTGGTGCAACGGGTCATGCGCCACAGCGATATCGGGCTCACGATGCGCTGCTACAACGACGTGCTGGACAGCCGGCTCGGCGAGGCGGTCGATCGGCTGCCCGCGATCGCGCCGGGGAGGGAGTAGAGCGATGGCACCACCGACGCAACTGGACGAACTCACGCACGCACGTATCGCGATCCGCCGCTGCCGCGCGGCGTTGCCCGCGCGGGCGAAAGAGAACCAGCGGTCCGGGCTGTCGCGCAGCACGTCATTGCCAATCCACCCCGATGCGAAGCTGTCCGACGTGCTGCATGAGTTCGACCGCGACATGCTCCGGCGCGTAGTCTGTGACCTGTATCGCGGGCAGGCCGTCCGGCTCATGCAGCGTGTCGCCGATGCGTTCGGCTGGGAGCGAGTGGCGGACATCACCCGGGCCAACGCGGTTGAGTGGCTGGCCCGGCTGGCGGAACAAGGACGGGCGGGCAGCACGACGAACGACAACCTCAAGAAGTTCGTCATGTTCGGCAAGTTCCTGGTGCAAGGCGGGTACGTCACCACGACGCCGTTCGGCGGGATCCAAAGGGCGCGGGTCGTGTCGGGTCCGGGTATGCGGCCGATCGCACTCGATGAGTTCCGCACGCTGATCTCGTGGCTGGGCAGCAGGGGCACGTGGCAGACCCGCAAGCGGGCAAGGTACTACACGCTGGCGTTCCTGACCGGCTTGCGCCACAACGAACTGCGCGGGCTGATCGTGTCCGACGTGCAGGGCGTCGATCTCGTGATCCGGGCGGCGGTGTCGAAGTCGCGCAAGACCCAGCACGTGCCGCTGTGCGCGGCGACGCGGGAACTGCTCGCGGTGCAGAGTCGGGGCAAGCAGCCGACCGATGCGCTGTTCAACCCGGTGCCCAGGCGGGAGACGCTGGTGCTGGACTGTGAGCGTGCCGGGATCGATACGACGGGCATCGGGATGCACTCGCTCCGCAAGGGGTACGCGACGGCGCTGGATCAGGCGGGCGTGCCGATGGGATCGGTCGCCAAGCTGCTCCGGCACACCAACCCGCAGATCAGCCTGACCCACTACATCCGCCCCGACGATCGCGCGAAGATCGAGGCGGTGGCGAGGGTGGCGACGGCCCTGTGCGGGGATGATGAGACGCGATCGCCGCCACGACCGGCGCGGACCCCAGGGTTGGGCGCGGTGCCCGCCGGGGTGTGCGATTGAATCGATGCACGCGAGTAGCACCCAAACCGGGGCCGTCAGATCGCCCGAGAGAATGTCCCTCTCTTGACGCGAACGCGCACGATCGTGTAGACTGACGCCAAGGAAATACTGCCATGATGAGGATCTCCAGGATCGGCACAGCACTCGTGGGGGCGGCACTGTCCAGCCAGAGCGCTCTCGCCCTGACGCAGCCGAGCGGTCCTCCGCCGACTCAACCGTCGCGCCTAACTTGGGCGGACTTGGACCAGCGTTCACAACACCTGTTGCGACAGCACGCGAGGTACTACATTCGCCTCCCAGATGGTCGCTTCTGCGATGGATGGGGATACGACCAGTACTTGACAGCGCTTTCCAGATCAATGCACCGAGTGGCGATCAAGTCACGGACACGCGGTTATGGATTCGTGACGACCAAGACCGTCGGACACAAGATCGAGACTCGAAAGACCCGACAGGCCATCGCTTGGGGTGTGTATCAGCCGGAAACCCGTGTGTATCAGCCGGGAAGCGCACTGGAGGCGTTTTATCGCCGAACATTTTTGAAGGCGTATTGGCAAACGCCATCGCTTCCCTTGTCGAGCGACACGAGCCCTGCAAGCGCACCTCCACTGTGGGGTTGTTCGGAGCCCGGGCAAACCGCGATCGTCATTGACGAGAAACAGATCGACAAGTTCTCGAAAATGAGCGGTTGGCATATGACGCAACTGCGGCCGGGCGTTGAGCCCGGCAGCTTTCGGGCAACGCAGCCCGGCCCAGTGGGGAAGTCGTGGCAATCGTGGCCACAAACGCTCTGGCCCGATGCGAGCGCCACGGTAACGAAGGGGAAGCGCTCGGCAGTTCGCGTCGTTTGCGATCCAAAGGAACTCGACGACAACGGGCATTTCAAGAAGCCGACGGTACTAACAGTCATCGGGCACGACGTTGTGTTCACGCGAGGGGTTCGTGGCGAGGAACGGCGTAGCGAGTACGTTGCATTGCCGCCGCGGTCCGGTTTGGATTACGACCCGTCCGCGACGGTGAACACAGAATCGTCGCGCGCCGGTGGATGGAAGGTCAGGGAATACGTGATTGTCTACGAGACTCATCTGCTTCGTGACCTGGCGGTTACCGCTGAGCAACTGTTGGAGGCAGTACAGGACGGCAAGACCCGCCTCTATGAATGGAGTTTTACCGTTCACGACGGCGTGGCCGCCTGGCGTCGCGATGAGATTCAGCTCAAGAAACGAGAAACGCCGGCTCCAGTTCCATCGAGATCGACAACCCCCAAGAAGAAGTTGGTCGAACACGTGGCGACCCACGTTGTGTACCTCACCGATGGGCGCGTGCTGTCGGGAGAACTCTTGTCCGAGAACGAATCGGAGATACAGTTCCTCTTGATCGTCGGAGGTATCACCCACGAAATGACTATCGCACGCCACGAAATCGAGCGGATCGAGAAACCGCCGCCCACGGCATGACCCGTGGCGTGGGTCTCTTGGCGGGTAGATCGGTAGAATTGGGTATGCTCGCATGGTTGCGAGAGGTGCCGGGCGTTCTCCTTCTCCAGATTCTTCAGACGCTTGGCCTGATCCACCTTCCTCGCCCCGCACTCCCGGCGCCTTCCCCCTTTTAAGAGAGCCGCGACGTATACGATTCCTGAGCAGGGGAGCGGATGGACCCGCTCGACAAACTGGCGGGCTAGCCGCCAGTGCCACCCGGCGATGTCGCGCCAGCCCACCTTGTCATTATGCCCGATCTGAATGTGGCACGGCGACGGCGACCTGGCGGACCCTACCCGTTCGAGTCCAGGGAACGTAATAGACCCGCACTTTGCGAAAGCAACTCGCCAAGCGGCCGCGCCGCAACGTCATCCCGCTAACGCTGAGGCCAGCGGTAGGGAAAACCCGTCTGATCAAAGCAGACACCAAGATCTGATTCGCGCTGTCCCTGCGGCGTATGCAGGAGACGGATGATCTCACAGTTGACCAGTCTGAGCTCCTCAATGGCGGAGATCAGCGCTTCGATCTTGGCGTCGACGAGCTCAATGTCGCCGTGAATATGCCCCAGCCGCTCGTAGGAACCCTCGATCTCGGCCGAGTCGATGTCTTCGTCGCAGTTGGCAATCTCGTCGAAGACGATCTGGGCCAGGAAGAAGACCACGTCGACTGGAATGCAGAGGGTGGAGGTGTTCCCACCCCCCGGAGCAGGACAGACCACAGCGACCTGCTCGCACCCACGGCTGGCCACCGACCAGACACCCTGGGCGAGCTGAAATACCACGCGGGCCGCGAAGAAGATCTCGGTGTTAGTGCGCGCGCTCCCACAGAGTAACGAGTAGTTCGCGACGGGGAATCCCGGTGTCTCCTCGCCATCGGCGGGTGCAGGCTGAGTGGTGACTTCAATCAGCATGAGACGGCGCAGGTGCATCACGGCCTCGTGCAGCCGAGCGATCTCGGCGCTGGCGTAGGAGGCTGCCTGCACCTGCTCGGGCGTCATCTGGTGGATCTGCGGGATGGCATCAGCAGAGCCGCGCTGGATGGAGTCCGAATTCATCCACGAGCCAATCTCGTAGAACGTCGCCACGATGTCCTGCAGCTGCTGGTGCACTCTCGGGCCGACGTCAGGCGCCGGCAGAACGGTGGGGTCTGTCGCCCGCTCCAGGGCGGTGTCCGCCGCCCGCTCGGGGATCGTCGTCTCGTTGGGATCTGTCAGATGCCCGGCCACGGACAATGCGGACCCGGCGAATACCACCCCCAACACCAGACCGGTGGTTCCATTCAGATTGATCAGCTTCATATCTCTCTTCCTTTCTCGAACGTGTGCGGTGTCGGCTTAGCCGACATTTCCCATTTGACCTTCGCCCGGCTCCACCGCCGAGCTCTCCGAGCACCAGTGTAACGCCTCCCTCCCAGGAAACGCAAGTTCTTATCGCTGGCCTCTGACCGGAATCGACGGTTCAAGGCCGGGTCCTGCCCCAAGACGGGGGCCAGAAGGGCATGCGGGCCATCCTGCGTCTGCCAACCTGCTCCGGTTCCGCCAGGTCTCGGGATCAAAAACGTGGTCCACGCCTTCGTGAGCCGCTTTCCGGAGGAGTAACGCTGCAAAGCTTGAGTTGACGGACAGGCAGGCCGATTGTTGTGTGGCCCCGTTTCGTTTCGCAGTCCCCGTTCAGAAAGGGTCAACGATGGCAAAGAAGAAAGCAAAACGTAAGACGACCAAGAAGAAAACGGCGCGCAAGAAGGCAACAAAGAAGACAGCAACAAAGCGGAAAATCGATCTGTCCAAATACTCGGAGGCTCAGTTGGAAGCTGCTCTGAACCGTAAACGATCAACAGCCATCGGTGCGATTAGAGAAAAGCGAGCGGACCTTATGCGGCGAGTCAGCGAACTTGATCGGCGAATACAACACTTGAACGGATCTGCTCGATTGAGAGGCGGAGGCACACGAGCGCCCAGAGGCGAGCGTGCGGCAGCAGTCCTCAGGGAACTCCGCAGGAAGAGGACGCCCAAGCAGCTTCTTGAGAGTTGCGCTCATCTGATCGGCGGAAAAAACAAGGGAGTGAGCATCAGCAGCTGATGGCCTTGAGGGATCAAGGGAAAATCAAGAATGTTAGCAGAGGGGTTTGGATGGCCAAGTAACTCGACCCTCATCGTCGTCAAGCCCTTCGCTGTCGGGCCGATCGGGCACCAAGCGGACATGCGGGCCCTGCTCAGGCTCAGCCCCGGCCGGAACATCCTGGGCTACTCGAACCTGCTGCGACTGCTCGAACAGCCGTTCCCGGAGGAGAGATAGGCGGGACGCATCATGCCCAAATGGTTACGCGAAGAATAGTTGAGAACTGCTACGCTCGCGATAGTTTACTCGACATCCGGTTGAGCCAGTGACGCCACCGGCTAATGCGCGGTAAACAAACGGCCGACCCGGATGAGAGTTCACCACACTCATCCGGCGTTGGGTCATCGACTTTGCCCATCGTTAGATAATTGCTGTGTCTGACGTGAACTAGATACTTGGCAACATCTCCTAAGCTTGGGCTCGCGTCCCACCTTTGAATAACACGCCCTTGGCAGTAGAGTTCCAGTATGGCGAACCGGCTGTCGCAGTCAACCAACTCCCACGGTTGCACCTGGTCGTCGAAATTGTGATTCAGGAAAACCGAATCGCCAGCCTCGAGCAAATGCAAGCGTTCAACTGCGACTCGCATCGCAATTGGCTTGAATGTAGACGGCTCACGTCCATGTCGCTCAATAAATCCGCGCCGCTCAGATTCAGTGGGAGCGCGACAGCGAATTGTTAGCACTGCCCGATCAATTCGAAACGAACGTCCCCGACAGTGGTGCAATTCGAGTTGATACTGCATCTGGCTCTCGACTTTGTCGCCTCGCTTGCACCATCGGGGTCTACGCTTGACTTCCGCCCGAACAGACGTCTTGTTCAGCCACCACTCGTAGAGCCTTGAAACAGCGAGCAGCAATGCCAGTACGAACCCGGCAAGGCCAATCTTGTCAGCGACCGACCACGACAACACGTCGCCCAGACTCTGTGAAATCGCGGTTGATTGCTGAACTTCTTGTTGAAACATGTCATCTCCGGTTGGTGCGGTAGTCTACTCCCTCTCTCGCCCGCGCGACGCTCAGTCTTCACCCATCCTCCAGCTCGAACCCCACCAGATCAGATTTGAACAGGGGTCAGTGCGAATTTCTCGTCATCAAGCTGCATTTGATACAACGGGACACGCGGCAATCGATCCCTTGCGATGGCCATCATCTCGAACT
>JADFOF010000418.1 GCA_022563015.1 Planctomycetota bacterium | reverse complement strand
ACATGGTTGGCCTCCGTGTGCGGTGTGCCGGGGTCGCTTCAGAGATGCCGGTCATCGTCACATGAAGCGGCCGTCGCCGCCTGTCCATGCACCACAGTGTACCAGATGGTGTGTCCGAAGATTTCCCCGCGTGCGGGCGGGAGGGGGCGAATAATGGGGCGTGCAGAGCTCTTTCTCCCCCATCCCCGAGATCCTGGACGAGTTGCGGGCCGGGCGGATGATCGTTCTGACGGACGATGAGGGCCGGGAGAACGAGGGGGATCTGGTGCTGGCGGCTCAGTTCGTGTCGCCCGAGGCGGTGACGTTCATGCTGACGCGGGCGCGCGGGTACATGTGTCTGTCGCTGACGGATGCGGCGTGCGAAAGGCTGAGCCTGCCGCCCCAGAGTCCGGTCAACACCTCCGTGCGGAGCACGCCTTTCACGGTCTCGATCGACGGGCACCCGAGGCACGGCTTCACGACCGGGGTGTCGGCGCGCGAGCGTGCGGAGACGATCCGGCTGGCGATCGATGCGACGAGCGGTCCGGCTGATTTTGTGAGGCCCGGGCACATCAACCCGCTCCGGGCGCGCGACGGCGGGGTGCTGGTGCGGACGGGGCAGACGGAGGGGAGCGTGGATCTGTGCCGACTGGCCGGGCTCGAACCCGCGGCGGTCATCATCGAGATCATGCGCGACGACGGCGAGATGGCGCGCGTGCCGGACCTGGTCGAGTTCTGCGGCGAGCACGGGCTGAAGATGTGCTCGGTGGCGCAGGTGATCGCGCACCGGCTGGGGCGTGAGTCACTGGTGCATCGCATGGAGCCGACGGCGGGCACGCCGATCAATACGCCCGAGGGCGAGTTCAACCTGCTCGCGTTCGAGAGCCTGGTGGACCCGCTGCCGCACCTGGCGCTGACCGTGGGTGGGGTCGGGAACCTGGACGGGTCGGGCCGGGCGATCGAGACTCTGGAGCCGACGCTTGTGCGGATGCATCGGCGGAACATCCTGGGCGACATTTTCGGGGACGTGGAATCGTCGTCGTCGGGATCGACCGCGGAATTGCTGCACGCGTCGATGAGGGCGATCCAGGAGGCGGGTCGTGGTGCGGTGGTGTACCTGAGGCCCGAGGGGGCCGGCGACGGGCTCGAACAGCGCCTGGTGCGGATTCGTCGCGGAAAGACCAACCCGGACGAGCCGGACCTGACCGACCGCGCGAGTGTCAAGGAGGGGCTGCCCCTGCGGCAGCGGGATTTCGGGATCGGGAGCCAGATTCTGCGTCAGATGGGGCTTCGAAAGCTGGTGCTGCTGACGAACCACAGGACCGCTCTGCCGGGGCTGGAGGCGTTCGGGCTGGAGGTCGTCGAGCGGCGTGGGATCGATATCCGGCGGTAGGCGGACACGGGGTTGCCTCCGGATCCGGGGCGGGTACACTCTGCTCTGTTCGGTATCCGGAAGGAAGCCGATCGCCGCGCCTGGGAGGCAGCCGAGCCCAACCCAGCGGTCGCGAACGGAGTGGAAAGGATTCCCGACAAAGGAGTTGTGCTTTGAGGCGCGGCGGCATTCATTGCCGGGCTGAGGTGATGATGATCGCGCTGGTTGTGGCGGGGATCTGCGTCTTGGGGATCGTGATTGGTCGGTTAGTGTGGTGGCCTGCGGGTCAGACTGGCGGGCCGGAACCCGCCGCGTGGGTCGGCAGCGAACAACAGTGAATCGAAAAAAGGAGATTGAACATGGGATGCGGATGCAAGTGCTCGAGTCCGGGGATGATGATCGGCGTCTTGGTCGCGGCGGGCGCGGTGATCGCCACGGCGGTCTCGGTCGGTGGTTGGGGAGACAAACCTGAGCCGGCGAATGTCGGCGCCACCGGGCTCGTCCAGCCCGAGGAGTTCGAGATGCCCCCGGAGATGGCGGCATGGATGGAGGCGGGCACGCCCGATGAGAACCACGCGCTGCTCGAGGCGTTCGTTGGCGAGTGGACGACTCACGCGGTGTTCCAGATGGACCCGGACGCGCCGCCGATGGAATCCACGGGAAGCGATATGAGCGAGATGATCTTCGACGGCCGGTTCGTGGTGGGCCACTTCGAGGGCGAAATGATGGGAATGTCCTTCCAGGGCCGCAGCACGATGGGGTATGACAAGGTTCAGAAGAAGTTTGTCAGCGTGTGGATCGATTCGATGTCCACGATGATCTACACGGATTCGGGGCAGTACGACGCCGCGAGCCGGACATTTACGATGCTGTCGAACTACACCGATCCGATGGGCGACAAGAAGCGTGGCAAGCACGTGCACACGATTGTGAGCGACAGCGAGCGGACGCTCGAGTTCTACGAGGCCGATGCTGAGAGCAACGAGTGGCACAAGACCGGGACGATCACCTACACAAGGAACTGATATGAGCAGC
>JADFOF010000417.1 GCA_022563015.1 Planctomycetota bacterium | reverse complement strand
AGACAGGAGTAGTGGACAGCCATCTGCTCACATGGTCACCGGACGTAAAAACAGGCGAGATCACTTTCGCCAAGCCGGATCCCCAAGGGATCGACGACTTCACCACTGTGGATACGTCAAAGACAACGATTGTGTCAACGGCGACTCCTGCAACGGGCACGGTCAAGGTCGCGGGATCTGTCGGAGTGGTCGAGGCGGATAGTCTCACAATCCATATTGAGATCTCCGCGGGCGCCTATGGCGATTTCAAGATCGATCTCGATGGCAACGGCCTCGACGACCTCTTGATCGCCGATCTCGGCAACACGTTGCCGACGGATGATCTGACGGGGCGCGTCCTCATCGCGCTTCAGCTCGAACCCGGCGAGTTTGAGCTTCGGACTCTCGCCGACGGTATCGGTCGCGTCGCCGACGTTCGTCCCCAAGACCTCGACCTCGACGGCGACATGGATCTGATTGTTGCTGCGTTCGGGTACCTGCACGAGGGCGGGGTGTACTTGATGCGCAACGAGACTGTCTCCGACGTGTTCGACTTCCGCCTGGAGCTCGTCATCGAACGGACGGGCGCGGTGTCGATCATCCCGGTCACCGATCTTCAGCCGGGGACTGGCCCGGGTTTCGTGGTGGCCTTTGCCCAGGAACACGAGATCGTTTCGCTGTTTCTTCCGCGGGATTCGGGGGGATACGAAGAACGCGTCCTGTTTCGAGCGCCGCACCCGGCCTGGGGCATGAGCCATCTCGCAGCCGTCGACCTCGACGCAGACGGCGACATCGACTTCCTGCTGACGAACGGAGACACGCTCGACGACGGCATCGCGTTCAAGCCCTATCACGGCATCACCTGGCTCGAGAACCGGGGCGAGGAAGGCTTTCACCCGCATCCAATCGGTCGGCTCTACGGCGCGCACGCAGCCGTTGCCGGTGACCTCGATGGGGACGGAGATCTCGACATCGTCGCCAGCGGGTTCCTGCCCCAGATCGAACTCCCGGTTCCCCAGAACGCCATGCGCCTCGACTCCGTGGTCTGGTTCGAGCGCGACGGCGACGCCTGGATTCCCTGGGAGATCGAGTCGGGTCACCCCCGACATACCGGCGTGACCCTGTTCGATCTCGACGCAGACGGTCGGCTGGACATCATCGCGGCTGTCAACCGGGCGTGGGACATCACTCCGACCGAGACCGGCCCGTCCCTCGAAGTGTGGTTCAACCGAGGTCCGCGCTAGCGAATCTCGGACCGGCGTCAGATGTTGGGTTCGATCAGATGGCTCGGTGCGTTCAGGTCTGCAGTGGCGGTCTTGCGCATGACCAGGGTCGCAATCCAGTAGGTGAACGCGGGCACGATACAGGCCGCGACCGACGCCGGCATGTATCGGAACAGCTCGTGGGTCGCCCCGGTGATCGGGTTGTAGAGGAAGATGTACAACGCCTGCCCGCCGACAAGGGACGCAAGGGCGGGCCAGTGGAAACCGTTTCTGTAGTGGTAGGCGCCACTCGAAGACCCTTCGAAGATCGCCCACAGCGACAGCCGCTGCCGTCGCAGGACAATGAAGTCAATGAACACGATGCCGACGATGGGCGCGTACATCGTGCCATTGTACGCGAGAAAGGCGTCCCCCATGCCGAAGAGTTCGTGTGGCCAGAACACGAACGGAACACACGGCATGATGGCCAGCAGCATCAGCCGCTTCCACTTTATTTCCCGCAGGCCCGGTACATGACGCAGTGCCAGCCCGCTCGCGAAAAGCGAGACCGCAGTAGACGTCACATTTGCGAGAGCCACGAAGCCGAGTGCGAGCACCCCTATGGCCACACCGCCGATCGGAATCATCCACTCCGTCGGGTCGCTAGACCGCACGACAAGCGATGAGAACAGGCCGACACAACACACGAGCGCTCCCGCGAATCCGAGCTGCATCAACTCCGGATAGATTGCGTTGCGTCGGGACCGCGTGTTGCGGGCCAGGAACCCGATCCCGCCCCACCACGAGATGCCGGCCGCGATGCCGAGTTCGAGCGCGACCATATAGTTGATGAAGGGCGACGGACCTGGATTGAGAGGCTCGGCGGCGGCGATCGTTTCCCAACCCTTGTCGTGTAGCAGCACATACAACATGAAAATGACCAGCAGCCCGAGGCCCGGTGTAATGATCGCATTCAGGAGTTTGAGCAGGTGCACGCCCCGGGTCACGATCAGATACGAGAGCCACAGCCCGAGCGCGACGCCGGCCCCGACGACCCAGCTGCCCGGGTGGTAGCCGAGCGCCTCGGCGATATTGTGAATGCCGTTTCCGAACATCACGAGAATCAGTCCCGACCAGCCCAGCATGTTGATCAGGTAGACGATCAGCATGAGTTGGGCGCCGCGCTGCCCGAAGGCGGGCTTGCAGG
>JADFOF010000072.1 GCA_022563015.1 Planctomycetota bacterium | reverse complement strand
CTGGAGCACGTCGGCGGGTGAGCCGACCGCGTCCACCTCGTGGATGATCTCCCCGGGGTACAGCGCGAGCACGGGGAAGGTCTCTTCCTCGTACACCTGCCAGCGCCGGGTGATGACGCTCTCGCGGGCGTCGTCGGTCCGGTTCTCCTTGAGCGCCCTGCGGCGGAGGCGTTTCATCATGGCCTCCTTGTCGCGGCAGACCAGATGCACGATCTCCAGCACGTCGACGCGCTCGCGCATGAGTCTGGACTGATTGACATTGCGTGGAATCCCGTCGAGGACGAGCACGTCTTCGTGCGGCTTGTAGCGGCCCAGGATGGTCTGGGCGTTGATGTTCGCCGCCCACATGCGGACGGTAACGTCGTCGGGCACGAGCTCGCCCCGAGAGGAGTGCTCGTAGAAAACCTTGCCCAGTTCGGAGTGGATGTCGAGACTTCGAAAGACCTCGCCGCACGACAGGTGATAGAACCCGGGGATCTGGCCGAGGATCTTGCCCTGTGTGCCCTTGCCCGATCCGGGCGCGCCGAAGAGCAGAATCGTCTTGTAGCGATCGTGCATGGGCGGACTCCTTGAACCAGCCGACCGGCGCGGAGCCGATCCGTGCGGCTCGCACTGGTGCCATCGATATTTCGTCAAGGTAGCCCCGTGGCTTCAGTTCCGCAAGAGAGACCCTCGGTCGGAATCATCCCTGGGCCAGGACTTCCTTCATAAGGGTGCTCGGCATGGGGCGGTAGGCCAGGAACTCCATCGTGGACGTCGCACGCCCCTGCGAGAGCCCCCGCAGGATCGTCGAGTAGCCGAACATCTCCGAGAGCGGGATCTCGCAGTTGATGGCCTTGATGTGTCCGCGGTCTTCGGTATCGACGATCATCCCCCGTCGGGCGCTCAGGTCGCCGGTGAGGGCGCCCAGATACTGCTCGGGCGTGATGACGACGACCTTCATGATGGGTTCGAGGAGGACGGAACCGGCCCTGGCGACGGCCTCTCGGAGCGCCAGTCGGCCGGCCTGCTCGAAGGCGATCTGCGAGGAGTCCACCGCGTGCGACGAGCCGTCGATCAGCGTGACCTTGATGTCGATGAGCGGGTACCCGGCCGTCACGCCCGAGAGCGCCGTCTGTCGCACGCCGGTCTCGACCGAGGAGATGAACTCCTTGGGGATGGCCCCGCCGACGATGGCGTTCTCGAACGCGACGTTGTCGGTGTAGTCGAGCTCCTGCGCCTTGGCCTGCTCGGCGTCGAAGGGCTCGATGTTGATGGTGACGTCGCCGTACTGTCCCCGGCCTCCGGTCTGCTTGACGAACTTTCCGCGGACGTTGTGAGCCGGCCCCTGGATCGCCTCGCGATATGAGACGCGCGGCTTGCCGACGTTCACGCCGACCTTCATGTCGCGGATCAGCTTGTTCTTGATGATCTCAAGGTGCAGCTCGCCCATACCGGCGATGATCGTCTGTCCGGTCTCGTCGTCGTAATGCGAGTGGAACGAAGGATCCTCGCGGCGGATCGTGGCCAGCGCCTCGGACAGCCGACGTTTGTCGTCGTTGGTGTTCGGCTCGATGGCCATCGAGATCACCGGCTCGGGGAACGTCATGCGCTCGAGCACGATCGGGTCGTTCGGATCGCACAGCGTGTCGCCGGTGTAGGACGCCTTGATGCCGATCACGGCGACGATCTTCCCGGCGCCGGCCTCTTCCAGCGAGATCCGGTCCTTGGCGTGCATCTCGAAGATCCGACTGATGTTCTCGCGCCTGTTATTCACGGGGTTGAGCACGCGGCTTCCCTTGCGGAGCGTGCCGGAGTAGATCCGCAGGTACGTCAGATCGCCGTGCGAGTCGGAGACGACCTTGAACACCAGGGCGGAGAACGGGGCGTCGGCATCGCTGGCGCGCGTGAGTTCCGCGCCCGGGTCGCGAGGCTTCACGCCCCGGATGTCCGGGACTTCCGTCGGTGCGGGGAGATAATCGATGGCGGCGTCGAGCAGGCGCTGCACGCCGATGTTCCGCAGCGCCGCCCCGCACAAGACAGGTGTGCACGCATGGCTGAGCGTGCCCTTGCGGACCGCCGCCCGCAACTCGTCCTGCGAGATCTCCTCGTCGGCGACGTATTTCTCCATCAGGGCGTCGTCGCACTCTGCGGCGTTCTCGACGAGATCACGTCGCCAGCGCTCAGCCGTGGCGAGCAGCGAGTCGGGGATGGGCTTCTCGGTGACGATGGCGCCCTTCTCGTCGGCGTCGAAGTAGTACGCGACCATCTTGATCAGGTCGATGATGCCCTCGAACGAGTTGCCCGCGCCGATCGGGTACTGGACCGCGATCGGGTTGGCGCCCAGGCGCGAGCGGATGCTCGCGAAGCTGAACTCGAAATCAGCGCCGAGCTTGTCCATCTTGTTGATGAAGCAGATTCTCGGGACGTGGTATCGGTCCGCCTGGCGCCAGACGGTTTCGGACTGGGCCTCGACGCCCTCCTTCCCGTCGAACACCGCGATGGCGCCGTCCAGCACGCGGAGCGAGCGCTCGACCTCGATCGTGAAATCGACGTGCCCGGGCGTGTCGATCAGGTTGATCTGGTACATCCGGCCGTTGCGCTCCCACGGGCAGGTGGTCGCGGCGGCTTGGATCGTGATGCCGCGCTCCTGCTCCTCGACGAGGAAATCCATGGTCGCGGTGCCCTCGTGAACCTCGCCCATCTTGTAGTTCTTGCCGGTGTAGAACAGGACGCGCTCGGTCACGGTGGTCTTGCCCGCGTCGATGTGGGCGCAGATCCCGATGTTCCTCGTGTATTTCAGATCGGTCGGCATGCTTCGTCTCAGACTTCTTCCTACGGCGCCCTGGTTCGACGGGGCGCGTTTCTACCGGCCGCGGACTTCGCTCGCTGTCGCTCGAAACTGCTTCGAGCGGGGATGCCTGGGGCGTCCGGTCCACCGCGGATGTCCGAACGCTCGCCCTGAACTCAGACCCGACCCCGCCGCGTCGGACGGCGTTGCGACCGATCGTCGGGGCGAGCCCACGTCTGCTGGTTGTCTGATGGGACTCCGCGGCTGAGACCAACGCGCGGAGCGAATGATCTCAGCCGGGCCCCGCTTTGTCCTGATCGTCCATGGAAAACTCCTGGACCGGGTCAACCGGGCTCCGCACGGCCATTGCCCAGATCGGCATATAGAACAGCCGATTCAAGCGCAAGATCATGGATTTGGCCACACACCGACCGAACACCATGCCGTGCGGACAATGGTACGCCGCCGCTTGCGGGCGTCAAGGGCGGTTTGCGGTTTGCTCCAGACGCTGGCGATTTCGATCGGACAACTGGATCACCGGATCCAATGCGAGTTGGCGGTTCAAGTCCAAAGCCCGAACGGCCCAGGCCTTGGCCGACTCCATGTCGCCGATCTCTTCGTAGGCGTCGTGGAGTCGAACCGGGATGCGCACGCCGTGCGGATCCAGTGCCGCTGCTCGCTCGAGGGCGGCGATGGCCTGGTCCATGCGCGCCCGGTGTTGCTGCGGATCGATCTGGTAAGCCCGTTGCGTAGTGACCGCGACGGCGGCCCACGCGGCGGCGGAACTCGGGCGCAGCGCAGCGCACGATTCGACGGCCCAGAGCCCGGCGGCAAGATCCGTGTCGCCATCGCTGCCCGCCCGGAAGAGCACTCCCGCGCGGAGGAGCCGAAGGCGCGCTCGGGCGGCGGCAATCCGGACATTGGCGGGGTAGATGCGTCCGGCCTCGCCCAGCGGGCCCAGCGCGTTCGAGGTGGTGCGCAAAAACAGCATGTCGTGGGCCTGCATGATTTCTTCGGGAGTGCGCGGGGTTGGGATGCCGAGCATCCGGCCCAGGTCCTCCCAGAGGCGCTCGATCGAGTCACCTCGGACAGCAGGCAGACCGGCTCGCAGCGCATCAACCCTCGTCTGGATCAACGTCAATGGTTCCAGCTCGTTCGCGGCGTCGGTCAGGCGGCGCTCGAACACTGCGGTCGGCGACCACGCGGTGACAGCGATAAACGCGGCCACGCCGGCGGCAAGCAACCCTGCCAAGACACCGCCGACCCTGCCACGCTCACCGCCTTTCGTATCGCTGGCGGCGATGGCGCCCATGAGCACGAGGATCCACCCGACGGCGCCCGGCGTGACCGGCGCGACGTCCATCTGCGCGTGGACGATTGCTGCGACAGCGCCGGCGGCGGCGCAGGCGATCCAGGCCGGGTTGCGGCGCATGAGCGCGACGGAGGCCACGGCGACGCCGAACCATCCCGCAAGCCCGACAAACCTGGCGATCACCCGGTCGGGCGTGGTGGCGGCGGCCTCGAACCATGCATCGGCGAGCGTCGGTATCGCAGTCAGAGCAAGCACGCACAGGAAATCGACCCGACGCTCGCGCCACTGTGTCGTGCAGGATTTGTCCGATGAGGGACGGCTCAGGCGTCGCCCAACGCCGAGTGCAAACACGATCCACATGGCAGCCCACGCGAGGCCACCGATGCCCAGCGTGGCGAGCAGGTCGAAGACGATGCTGTGCGGGCTCGCGACGTTCTCCGGGGCCAGCGCGGGCTTGGCGAGCATGTAGGCGTCCTGAAATCCGCCCGGGCCGACACCCAGCAGGGCGTGCTCGACGAACACGACCGCCGCACCCCACATGTAGAACCCGCGGAAGCGCAGGCTCAGGTCGAAGGCGTGGTCGGCCAGGATCGGCTGCACGGCGATGATCCCGACGACGCCAGCGCCAAGAGCGATCGGGAGCAAGCCCGCCAGTCGGGCGAACGGCGATTCGCTTGCACGGGGCGCGCGGCGTGTGCGGCGTGCACGCCGTGCGCGCCGTGCGAGCCATGCAACGCCGGCGAGTGTCGCGGCTGCGACGGCGAGCGCGAGATACCCCCCGCGCGACCCGGAAAGGTATAGCCCCCACGCGGCGCTTGCCGCGCCCGCGACGAGCAGGCCGGCCCAGCCGCCCGTCACCTCGCTGTCGTGCTCCCCAGCCGCCCGGATTCCCAGCAGCATCCAGCCGACCAGCGCGACCGTGGCAGCGGCCATGAGCGTCGCGTACACATTGGCGAGCCCGAACCAGCCTGTGGCCTCGGGCTGGCTCAGCCGGCGTTCGTAACTTCGGGCCATGGCGGAGTCCGGCTCCCACCCCTTGGACGCGAAGAACGAGTCGCGAGTTTGGTCGAATGACGCGAGCGTGTCGGCGTGCTCGAGATACACCTGAAGTGTGCCCCGGGCGGCGAGCATGAAGGCGAGCCCGATCAATGTGGCAACAGCGATCCGGCGGAGGCGTTCATCGCGGCAGGCGTGCCACGCCGCAACCCCCGACGCCAGCCCCGCCGCCCAGTTGAAACCCAGCCGTGTGTCGTCCAGATCGCGCAGCGCGAAGACGCCGGCGTGGTGAACGACGACGGCTAATCCAATGCCCATGAGCGCGAGCAACCCCCACGCGATTCGCTCGCGCGCGAGCCCGGCGCCCAGCAGCACCGCCGACAGGCCGACGAACGTGATGACATCCAGCAGGAGAGATCCGCCGGGCCCAAGCCCGGTCATCGGGGCGTTGACGAGCAGCGGGTCCAGATCCCAGTGCGGCAGCGGTTCGATCGCGACCAGCGCGCGGATGAAGACGGTGATGAGCACCACGCCCAGCCCCGTCCAGCGCAGAGTCGTCGCGGTCCGGCTCGGGTGCGTCTGGATCACCGCGAGGTCTCCCGGCTGCGGGCGCGGTGCTCGAACAGGCCCAGCACCGCGAGCAGGACGAGCGTCTGGAGCCCCACGAGGGCGGCCTGCCACGGCCGAAGTGAGGCCAGCGAGATCCCACTGATCCCCGTCGCCATGGTGATGCCCAGGATGACCATGACCGCGGCCCGTCGCGAGAGCCCGCGCTCGACGAGGCGGTGGGAGAAGTGCTGCAGGTCGCCGACGAACGGGCTGCTGCCCTGCGAAACGCGGATGGCCAGGACTGAGGCAAAGTCGTACAGCGGGACGGCCAGCACGACGAGGGGCATGAGCGTGGCGTACCAGTTGCCCGCGATGACCATGCTGTTGTCAACGCCGAAGTACGTCGCCTGCACGGTCAGGAACGCGAGCGTGAACCCGAGCACAAGCGAGCCGCCGTCGCCCATGAAGATCGATGCGGGCGGGAAGTTCAAGACCAGGAATCCCAGCGAGGATCCGACGACCAGCGCCAGCATCGCCGCGACGAACCACTGCCCGGTGATGATGGTGGCGATGAGAAAGCACGTGCCCGCGATGGCCGCGACGCCGGCGCACAGCCCGTCCATGTTGTCGATGAAATTGAACGCGTTGGTGACAGCCGTGATCCAGAGCACCGTGACGATCAGGGACACGACGAATCCGCCCGGGTACGCCGTCAGAAACTCCAGCAGTCGCGACGGCGAGACGAGGACGATCGCCAGCGAGACGCCCAGCATGACGAGCATCTTCGGACCGGCCCCGAGCGGCTTGCGATCGTCGATGAGGCCCATCAGGTGCAGCACGGTCAGGCAGCCGAGGAACGTGAGCACGAGCGGCGTTTTGAGTCGGATGCCGGGCAGATGATCCGCCAGCGTTTCGCTCAAGGCCGACACCGCGGACGGATCGACGAGCCATGCGCCGATGAGCCCGGCGGCGATGGGTGCGGCGATGCCGGCGAAGATCGCCACACCCCCGGTAGTGGGGACTCGCCGCGCGTCCACCTTCACCTGCCCGTCCACGCCCGGGCTGTCCATCGCCCCAACGCGCCGGCCGAGAGCGCGCATCAAGGCGGTCCCCGGGAGCGAGATCAGGAAGCCGACGACGACCAGCGCGGCACAGATCCAAGCCATGGCGGGAGTGTAGTTGCCCGGGCGGAGACTCGCATCATCACGGCGTGGACTTCGACCGCGTCAACCATTGCCGAATCCATCGGCCCGCGGGCCACACCAGCCAGATCGCGAGGTAGACGCCCTGCACAATCGCCCAGAGCACGAGCAGGCGCCAAGGCCATACGGGAAGGCTGTCCAGGATGGTCCGCTTGTCGGGCAGCACTCTGCCGATGTAGCCATAATTGAAATCGAAGAGCAGGTCTATCGGGAGTACGACCGCAGCGTACAGGACCGTGATGACTGAAGCGCTGGCGTAGTCGCGCCACGCCGGGCGGAATCGCAGGACGATTATGTCGTAGATCGACGAACCGACAATCTGCGTGTGGCCGACCCAGAAGAGCCAGAACTCCACATGCCCCAGGCCCTCCGTCACCACCGGGGTGACGAACGCCTGTGTGCTCAGTCCGATGGCCCAGAAGTAGAGCAGGGCGCGGAGCCAGCGGTGTTGTGTCCAGAGCGCGAACGGCACGAGAATGGCCACCACGTCGCACAGGTGCAGCGGCAGGCTGACCTCCGGCTTGAAGTTGCCCGGGGCGCACCACCACGCGGTGGCGAGCACCTGCCACACCAGCACGAACACGCACCACGCCCGGCGCAGCCGCCATTCACGAGGGGTGTCAGCCCATCGGCGACCGATCCTGACGGCCCAGACCATCGCCAACACGCTGACCGCGACCGTGACCGCGTGCATGGGCGTGAACGCCGAGAACGAGTTGTAGATCGTCGTCTCGGCCTGCGTGACGACGGCTATTGGATCGCTCATCGCGACACCCTAGCGGATCTGCGCCGTCATGTCGCCGACCGGACCATCTCCGCCAGACGGTCCAGGCCCGATTCGAGCACGTCCCGTGGAGGTCCGAACGAGAATCGGACGAACGGCTCGAGCGGCGAATCTCCCGTACGGGCGCGGTGGGGGTTGACGTCGAAATACTCGCCGGGCACGGTGAGAACCTTGTGCTCGAACGCCCGGCGCATGAACCCCTGCCCGGTGTTTATGGGCGGGGGCAGCGACGCGATGTCGCCGAACACGTAGAACGTGCTCACCGGTGCAGCCGGGAACCGGACGCCAATAGCCGCGAGGCGTTCGACCGCGATGCGGTTCTTCTCGGCGAACACGTCTCGGACGGCGTCGGTCTCCTGGTCCGCTCGGCCGGGTTCGAGCACATCGATGGCGGCGCGCTGGATCGGTCGGCTCGGGCCGCCGTCCAGGAAGCTCCCCGCAGCCGTCAGCGACACGATGACCTCCCGCGGCGCGACGACCCATCCGACCCGCCACCCGGGGTAGCGAAAGCTCTTGGTCAGCCCGTCCACGATCACGACGGGATCCTCGTCCACGTCGTCGATGAACTCGGCGGCGCTGATGGGACCGGTGGCGCCGGGGAGGTAGTTGAAGTGCGAGTAGAACTCGTCCAGGAGCAGGGCGCATCGGGTTCGGCGGGCCATCTCGACCCACGCGGCCAAGTCGTCGCCGGCGATCGCCACGCCCGTGGGGTTGCACGGGTTGCTGATGAGCAGCGCGCGGAGGCCGTCCTGCCTGACGCGGGACTCCAGATCGGCGATCGAGATCCGAAATCCGTCGGCGGGCGAGAGCTGGATCCACACGGGATCGATGCGCGGGAATGTCGTCAGGAGGTCTTCGTACGCGGTGTAGTCGGGGGTGAAGTAGCCCAGGCGCACGTCGCCGAGCGTCGCGCCGATTCTCGTGAGCGCGGCACGCCCGCCGGGCGCGACGGCGACGTTCTCGATCGTGTATTGCGACGCCTTGCCGTTGCGATACAGCCGGTTGTAGTGGGCGGCGATTGTCTCGCGCAGCTCGGGCAGCCCCTCGACCGGGCCGTATGCGTGGTCGTCGATCGCGATCTGTAGCCCGGCGTGGCGTGCGGGCGCCCCTCGGATGGGCCCGAACTCGGGCTGACCCTGACCGAGATTCGCCCAGTCGGGATGGCCCAGCTCGTAGCCGACCTTCATGGCTTCAACGTTGACCCGGATGACACCCATGTACGGGAGTCGTCGGAACACATCCTCGGGCGAGTGCGGCATCGGGTCGGTCCCCACGGTGACAAGTGCTGGAGCGGGTCTCAGACAGCGGGCGTCCGAGGGGCCGATGGTAGCGGCAAAGGGGTCGCGTGGGCCAGAGGCGCGGCGGAGATTCGGTCGTTCCCGGTTCGGGCCCGGTCCAGCACGTGTGCGGTCCGCCTGTGTGCCCTCGTCAGCCGCGTTCATCGGCTGATCAGAGCGGCGCACGCCCAGGCTCGCCGGTGCGGCGCGGGTAGCAGGCGGGCGTGGCCCGCAGCTTCTCCAGGACGACGATCCGGCCGGTGGGCGTCGCGATGGTTCCGACGTGCGCGGCGTGCAGGGCGTGCAGCGCCCGCTTCGCCTCGACCAGTTCCTCCGCCGCACGCGAGCCCTTGACCAGCAGCGTCAGGCCACCGACGCGCGTCAAAGGCAGCGCGAGCTCCGCGATGACCCGTGTGTGCCCGACGGCTCGAGCGACGGCGGCATCGAAACTCCCGCGCAGTGCCGAGCCTTCCGCCCCGGCCTGCTCCGCTCGATCGTTGACGACCTCGACGTTGGGCAGTTGGAGCCGGGCGGCGACCTGCTCGAGAAACCGGGCCTTCTTGCCGGTGGCTTCCAGCAGCGTGAAACGCACGCGGGGGAGCGTGATCGCCAGCGGGATGCCCGGCAGCCCGCCGCCCGACCCGATGTCGATGACGGCGGCTCCGGGCGGCAGCTGCGAGAGCGGCCCGAGCAGGGTGAGCGCGTCGAGGATGTGCCGGGTCCACGCCTCGGCCGGATCGCGAATGGCGGTGAGGTTGATGCGCTGGTTCGCCCAGAGCAGGTAGGCCAGGAACAGGCCGAGTCGCTCGGTGTCGCCGGGCTCGAACGCGACGCCCAGTTCAGCGGCGGATTCGATGAACGATGCGGGGGGCAGGCGTGTCGCGGCGTCCAACGCCTCCGGAC
Source organism: Planctomycetota bacterium (assembly GCA_022563015.1). Lineage (GTDB taxonomy): Bacteria > Planctomycetota > Phycisphaerae > Phycisphaerales > UBA1924 > JADFGU01. The sequence continues at coordinate 1,375 of JADFOF010000072.1, read as the reverse complement.
CCGGCAAGCGCAGCGGCTCGCGTTCCGGCCCGCGGCGTCGGTGGTCAGGCGCGGCTGAACCAGAGATCGGGTCCGGTCGGCTCATCGTCGTCACTGTACTCGAACGATGGCCGGAAGGGCGAGCGTGTCGGTCGCATGGCGATGTTCAGCATCAGCCCTGTCATCAGCCACACCGTGACCATGGACGACCCGCCGAAGCTCAGGAACGGGAGCGTGATCCCGATGATGGGGACCAGCCCGAGGATCATGCCCACGTTGATAACCACCTGCGCGGTGAAGATGCTCGCGCACCCGACGACGATCAGGCGGCCGAAGGCGTCCTTGGTGACCACCGCCGTCGCGAACGCGCTGGCGATCCAGATCCCGTACAGGCCGAGCACCGCCAGCCCGCCGAGCAGCCCGAATCGATTGGCGACGACGGCGAAGATCATGTCGGTGTGCGGCTCGGGCAGCTTGTTGTGGAAGATGAGACTGCGTGTCTTGGCGTCCGAGAGCCCCACGATCCCGCCGGCGCCGGTGATGCGTTCGGCGGCGTAGCGTTGAAAGTTAATGTCGTGGGCGCCCTCGCCCTGGCCGCGCCACGCCATCGCGATCCCGCGGATTCTGTCCTTCTGGTGCTCGCGGAGCATGGGATAGCCGGCCGGGGCCAGCAGAACCGCGGCCACGACGATCAGCACCAGATGGCGCAGCTTCGCTCCCGCGGCGATCAGCATGGCGAAGAGCGCGGGCCCGAAGAGCGCGGCTGTTCCAAGGTCCGGCTGAAGCACGATGAGCCCGGCCGGCACCGCGACGATGATCGTCGGCCCGATGAGCCCCCAGAATCGGCGGTGGTTGCTGCGGAAGCGGAGATACTTCGCAAGAACGATTACGCACGCGATCTTGGTGATCTCCGAGGGCTGAAAGTTGACCCCGCCGACCGTGATCCATGACCGCGCGCCGTTCTGCGGCGAGACCAGCCAGCCGGGCACGCTGGGGATCAGCACGAACACCAGCAGCGCCAGCATGACGAGCATCAAAGGCCAGGCGACGAATCGAATCAGGCGATACCGCGGCACCACGATCACCGCCGCGGCCGAGATCCCCACCAGCAGGTAGATCATCTGCTTGAGCGGTCGGCCGGACATGGTGACCAAGCCGTCCGGCGGCGAGATCGCCGTGGACAGATCGATGGCGTAGATCCCGATGAGCGAGAGAATGATCGAGGCGAAGACGGCCGGCCACGCGGCTCGCCCCAGCGAGACGTCCTTCCCCATCAGCGATCGGAGCATCTCACCTGGCACCGCGTGTGTTGTCCTTGAGGTAGCCCAGATCGCACAGGGCGTGCACGATCTGATTCACGATGGGCCCGGAGACTCGTCCGCCGCTGCCGGCGTAG
>JADFOF010000071.1 GCA_022563015.1 Planctomycetota bacterium | reverse complement strand
GGGATAGGCGGAGCGGCCGGTGAGCAGCCAGAGATCGTGCAGGACGAAGGCGGTCTCGAAGCGTTCGGCGATGGCGCCGAGCATGTCCGTGGCGTGGATGGGGTCGAGCTGCGCGCCGTGCAGGTTGCCGACGAGCACCAGGTCCGGCTCGCACGAGGCGATCGCGCCGACGACTTCCGAGGTGGTGACGTTGGCGGCCTGCCCATCGTCGGCGTTGGCGGCGGCGAAGGGGAAGACCTCGTGCCCGGCGGCGGCGAACCCCGCGGCCAATCGCCGGTGCGCGATACCCGCGCCGAAGCGAAAGCCGATGTCGCTGAAGACGGCGATGCGCAGGGAGCGCTTCATCGGCGCGCGCCCGCGCGGGAGTTCGAGCGCACGCTTCTTGCAGAACTCGCGGACGACTTTGGGCAGCTCGCTCCGGAACCCGCCGCCGTCAGTTTCCGCGGTTTTCTGCTGCTCGTGGGCGCGGTAGAGGCAGATGGGTCGGCCGATGACGCGGACGCGGGCGCCGGCCTCGGCCATGCGCAGCCAGAGCTCGTAGTCCATGCTGTAGTACCAGTCCAGGCGGACCTGGGCGCCGGCGCGCTCCCACAGGTCGCGTGTGAAGAGGCAATCGGGCTGCCACCAGAAGCGGCCGGCGAGCCAGCAGCGCTCGATGTCGAGCAGCTCCGTCAGCGGCATCGGGCCCTGCGGGATCGACGTGAGCGACTGCTGGACGAGCTTGCCGTCCGGCCAGGCCTGGTCGAAGATGCGGCAGATGCCGGTGACGAAGTCCGCGCCGGTCGAGCCGTCGGCGGCGCGCCGGCCGTCGGAGCCGGTGATCGCCATGGCGGCGGCGGCCAGCGCGCCGGGCGCGAGCATGTCGTCGCTGTTGATCCAGGTAAAGATCTCGCCGGTCGCGCGGGAGAAGCCCTTGTTGATCGCGTCGGACTGGCCCTGGTCGGGCTCTGAGATGACATGCGCCAAGTGGTTTGCGTAGCGATCGAGCACAGCGGGCGTCTCGTCCGTGGACCCGCCGTCAATCACGATGTGCTCGACGTCGGGGTAGTCCTGGTTGGCGATTGAGAGGATGGTCTGCTCGATATAGCGGCCCTGGTTGAAGGATGGCGTGACGATCGAGATGCGAGGCCAGGGCGAGCCGTCCGGCATGGCATCGGGCAGGGGCGTGGGATCGGGGTTGACCCAGGGCCAGTTGCCGCGTCCGCTGAGGAGGCGCTTGGAGGCGCCGGCGAGGAGTTCGCGGCGGACCGCTCGGGTCAGATCGGCGACGGGGCGGTGCCGAAGCCCCTTGGCTGTGCTGGAATCCGCGCTGAGATAGCGTGTGAGCAGGGCGCGGCGAGCGTGGTCGAAGGTCTGGGGGGACAGGGTGCCGGCTCGGTCGCGACAGACCCGCGCCGAAGAGCGCAACAGCATCGAGCCTGCGAACAGGCCCATGGGCTCGAACGCGCCGCGCTGGATCCACTCGTCCACGGCTCGGCGCACGCCGGTGAGGCCCACGTAGTCGTGGCAGAAAACCGGGGTGTGCGGCCCGAGGAAGGTGCTCAGGATGCGCAGGTCGGACCACACGCTCTCGTACGCGTGATCGCCGTCCACGAACACCATGGTGGGCACGATCGGGATGTCGCGATGGAAGTGGACAAGCGAGCCGTGGTAGAGCATCGCGGGCTCGAGCAGGCTGGCGCTCTGAAGGCTCTTTGTGGTGCGGCGGATGGCGAGCGGGTCGGTGTCCAGCCCATAATACTGCGGGGGCGACCCGCCGCGCTCTCTGTGCGCCGCCAGGGCGCCGCGCAGCTGCACGACCGCGGAGCGCCCGCCAAAGACGCCGATCTCGAGCATGATCGCCCCGCAGTGGTACGCGACCTCGTAGAGCTTTTCGCTGTCGGCGGGATCCTGGAAGCCGGGGATGTGCTTCGTGGCCTCGAATATCCGCTCGTGCTCGGAGTTGATGTAGCCGCGCTGCTCGGACCAGCTGGGGCGGTAGCTGTTCTCGCTGGTGTCGTAGGCGATGTCCGGTGGGCTGATGGTCGGCAAGGTGGGCGGCCTTTGGGTTCTGTGCGCGGCGTCCGGGGCATTGATAGTCCCGGCGGGAGTGGCTATCCGCGGCCGTTGCGCATCTGTTCCTCCCACGGGAGCGTCATGGCCACGCCCATGCGTTGACCGAGCCTGCGCCAGCGCGATGCCAGCAGCTCGTCCAGGTGCCGACGGACGACGCCCAGATCCCGCGCCTGCTGGGCGCTGAGCGCGGCCATCGCCTTGCGGTCCGATTCGAGCCGGCTGATCGTGGTCCGCAGGTCGCGTTCACGGCGCTGGGTCGCGGCGAGTTGCTTGGCCAGATCGTGCCGGGCGTCGTCCGAGGCCTGGGCGGCGTCGTGGGCCTGGTCAAGTTGCGCGTCCAGGTCGGCCAGCCTGACTTGATTTTTCTCGGCGTCGGTGCGCAGGCGGTCGTAGTTCTGGCGGACGGAATCGAGGCGTGCGGTCATGGTGCGCTCGACGGCTTCGACCTTTTCGCCGGCGGACGCCGCCCGCGCCGACGCCGCCACCAGCTCGTCTGTGCGCCTGGCGAGGCGTTCTTCCGCTGATTTGGCGCGAGAGCGTACCTCGTCGAGGACGCCGCGCGTGGCCTTGAGCTCGCTGACGCGCTCATCGCGCGCCCGGCGTTCTTCGGCCAGTCGCGAGCGCAGCTGCGCGAGGTTTTCGTCGCGATCGGCCAGCCGCGCCGTCAGCGATTCAACCTTGGCGACCGCCGCGGATTCGCGCTCGTCGCGGCCCGATTCGATCGTGCGCCGCATCACCGAGACCAGTGTGAGGCGCTCGCGGGCGGACTCGCCGCCCTGGCGGGCGATGGTTGACAGCAGCGCACGATCCGGCTCGAGGGTCACGGTCTGGCGGGACGACACGCGGCCGGACTCGATGGCGTCGGCGGCCTCGAGCACGCGGCCGAGCGGAACGCGACGGATGCAGTAGGCCTCGGGCAGGTGGCAGCGCCAGTCGCACCCGGCGCAGGGGACGCCGATGGTGATGGCGACGCTCTGGTCGATCGCGGGCATGAACCTGGGCCACGTCCCGCCGCCGAAGACCGCGACCACCGGCTTGCCCAGGGCGGCGGCGATGTGCATCGGTCCCGTGTCGCGTCCGGCATACCCGGCGGAGCGCGAGGTCAGGCCGACGAGCGTGGCGATGGATTCGGGGCTGCTCCCGGTCCAGACCGAGGCCATGGAACGCGCCTCGCCCATGGCGGCGACCACGTCCTCAAGCCCCGGTTTCTCGGCGTCGGTGCCGACGAGCAGGAACCGTCGCCCGTGCGCGTCGGCCCAGCGCGAGAGGATCTCACCCCACGAATCGGCTTCGAGGTTTCGCAGCTCGTCGCCCGGTGGCATTGCGACGCACGCGATGAAGAACTCTCCCGGATCCAGCGCCAGCCGCGACAGCTGCGCATCGGCGCAGCGCAGCGCGGACTCGTCGGCGACGAGCTTCGGGTCGCCCAGGCGGAGCGATCGGCCGAGCAGGGCCGAGGCCAGTCGCTCGTTCTTGGTCAGCTCGGGCGTCTCCTTATCGACACGGACGAGGATGTCCGGTTCGAGGGTCGGTTCGCGGCCCGGGCCATGGGTCGGATCGTGCTTGAGCGAGCCGCTCATCGCTGCTACGCCCATGGTTCGAACCCGGGCCGGGGACGGCCCGGCTCGCGTAACGGGCGCGCTGCGCAGGGATTCGACGAGCCACTCTTCCAGGGGTGTCCAGGCGTAGGACGCACAGACGAACAGATCGGGATCAAAGGCGTTCACGAGCGAAGCAGATCGGCCGAGGGGTTGGCGAACGTGGCGTCGGTCGGCGACCGGGCCTGGTCAGACTCGTCGATGTCGAACGTCTCGGCGAACGGATCGGGCGTGCAGATCACGATCTGCGCCTTTGGGCAGACGAGCCGAGCGATGGGCTCGACGTGCGGCCGCACCACCAGCATGAGCGTGTGCCCCGCGCCGGCGAGCGACTGGAGCATCGGCTGTCGGAGGACGAAGTCGCCGATCGCGTCCGGGTTGGAGAGCAGAATCCGCATGGTGAGCCAAAAAAAACTTTATGGAACCGATTTGGCCAGCATCGTACGCTAACCAGCACCGCCCCGGACAGGATATCCGCCCGATCGACCCGCTGCATCGCCGTCGAGCCTTGCTCCATCAATCCGCTGCCACCCTTCCCTCCTCCCCCCATATCGCCTGTCCAAACACACCGACAGGGGAGGTACCGAGCCTTCGAGGCGGCGGGTCTTCATTGGACACACCTGTCCTATTTGCACGACTCCGTCACCTTCCGTTCCCGTTCCAGCCCCCCCCGCGACCGATGGATGGAACAGACGGTTCGGAGAGCCGACCCATCCGCCGACGCCGGCATGGAGAACCGAATCACCCTCTGCACGCGTGTGAGGACCTGATGCCAATAACCTCGCCACATTGCATTTTCGAGGTGGGATCCCCGATTGGGCTTGTGCTGCTGGTGTCTTCTGATACACTGGCTTGGAATTACGATCCAAACATCCCTCGCCAACGGAGTCTGTCCGATGAAGTTCGAGCAAACGATCCGCCGAACAGCAAGGCAAGCCGCCGCATTCACGGTCATGCCCGCCATGGTCGCACTGACCTTCGTGATGGCATTTACGTCAACCCCGACCGTCGCCCAGCCCTGCTCGCCCTTCCCTCTCGGCTCGTACGACACGTCAGACTTTGCTTTAGATGTGGTGGTTGTCGGCACGACCGCCTATGTTGCTGACTTCAGAAGCGGGCTTCAGATCATTGACGTGAGCAATTCTACAAGCCCCACCCTCCTTGGTTCGTACCGCACGCCAGGCAACGCTGTAGGTGTGGCGCTTGTCGGCACCACTGCGTATGTGGCTCACGACTTCGAGGGGCTCCAGATCATCGACGTCAGCAATCCTGCAAACCCCGCCCTGCTTGGCTCGTTCGACACGCCAGGCAACGCGGCCAGTGTCGCGGTTGTCGGCACCACCGCCTATGTGGCCGACATGGACGGTGGGTTACAGATCATCGATATCAGCAATCCGGCTAGCCCGGCTCTTCTCGGAGTGTACGACACGCCGGGCAGTGCGATCGAGATCACAGTTGTCGGCACCACCGCCTATGTGGCCGACGGGGACAGTGGGTTACAGATCATCGATGTAAGTACTCCGATCAACCTCCGGCTCCTCGGCTCGTACAACTCGGTCATCCTCGCCAATAGTGCCGCGGTTGTGGGTACCACGGCCTATGTGGGGGGCTCGTACCGCGGGCTTCAGATTATAGATGTAAGCAATCCGGCTAGGCCCGTCCTCCTCGGAGTGTACGACACGCCAGATTACGCGGACGTTGTCACGGTTGTCGGCAGCGTCGCGTATGTGGCGGACCACCTCAGCGGTCTTCAGATCATTGATGTGAGCAATCCGTCTAGCCCCGCCCTCCTTGGATCGTACGACACACCGGGCAGCGCGCGTGGTGTGACGGTTGTCGGCACCACCGCCTATGTGGCGGATTTGTTCGAGGGGCTCCAGATCATCGATGTGAGCGACCCGGCCAACCCCACCCTCCTCGGATCGTACGACACACCAGGCATCGCGCGTGGTGTGACGGTTGTCGGCACCACCGCCTATGTGGCGGATTGGTTCGAAGGGCTCCAGCTCATCGATGTGAGCGATCCGGCCAACCCCACCCTCCTCGGATCGTACGACACACCAGACATCGCGCGTAATGTGACGGTTGTCGGCACCACCGCCTATGTGGCGGACAGCGACAGCGGGCTGCAAGTCATTGATGTGAGCAACCCAACCAACCTCCAACTCCTCGGCTCGTACGACACGATGGGCGAGGTGATGCGTGTCGCGGTTGTCGGCACCAAAGCCTACGTCGCAGACTGGTACAGCGGGTTCCTGATCATCGATGTGAGCGATCCGGCCAACCCCGCACCCATCGGATCGCACGCCACGCCGGGCCCTGCGTACGGTGTCACGATTTCGGACAACATCGCTTACATAACGAACATCGGCAACGTCTTCCAGATGATCGATGTGAGTCCTTGCGAACCACCGTTCTGCTATGCCGACTGCGATCCATCGACCGGCGCCGGTGTCCTGGACATCTTTGACTTCCTCTGCTTCCAGAGCAGCTTCGTTGCCGGCGAATCGTACGCCTGCGATTGCAGCACAATTACAGGTCTGGGCATCTGCGACATCTTTGACTTCCTGTGCTTCCAGGGTGCGTTTGTTGCGGGATGCCCGTAAACCCCGCGATGGTTTGGCGAGCACATCGGCTCGGACAAGTAAACGACCGAAGAGGTCATCGTTGAGAGCGGGCCTGCCTCAGAAGTCGGTCGGAGAACCGACCCATCAATCCCCATCTCGATCGACCCCCACCACAGCTTCGAGGATCTCGCGCGTGTTGGCGCAGCGTGGGCACTTGTGCTGGCCGCCGAGCTTGCCGCGGGCGTCGAGCCAGCGATGAAAGGCCCCGGGCTCGAGGGTGGTGATGGTGGGCGGGGCCATGCCCATGTCCGCCCCCCGCTTGGTGGTGTAGTCGACGTTCTGGCTCTTGAGCGCGTCGTCGAAGGCGTTTGGGAACGAGGCGTGGCTGGCCGCATCGGGAAGGCCGCCCTTGATCTCGACGGCCAACTCCAGCCCGGCCCGGCGGTCGGCGGAGGGATAGACAGGCGCGGCGGTGAACTCACCGATGACGACGCCGACGGCCCTTGCGGCGTGCGCAGCGGCGGTCTCGATGTGCTCGACGATGAGGTTTTCGCCGAAGGCGTTGATGAAATGCCTGTGGCGACCGACGATTCTCAGCCGCGATGGGCCGCCCGGTCCGCCCCCGTCGCTCCACCCGCTCGAACCATCGAGCCCGTTGGGGCACGAGTCGAACTCGACCACATCGCCCAGGATGTACCGCCACAGGCCGGCGCAGGTCGTGAGCACAACCACGTACCGCACGCCCGGCTCGACGCGGTCGCAGGTGAACGCCGGCGCGTCGGGATCGTCGATCGATTCGAGCGGCACGAACTCGTAGAACAGGCCGATATCGGTGTTGAGGCGCAGGGGCGGCGATCGGCCGGACGGGGCCGAGTCCCACCTCGCGTCCTGCATGGCGATGAACCCCTCGCTGGCCGGGTACAGCTCGAGCCGGTGCGGGAAGTCGTCGCCCGTGGCCGAGCCGGAATAGACCTCTCGCATGCGGCTCTCGAAGGGCTCGTAGCGCACGCCGCCGTGGACGAACAGCTCGAGGTTGGGCCAGACCCGGCGGATGCACGAGCCGTCTTGTCCCTGTGTGGGAGCGCGTTGCCGGGCCAGTTCCAGCACACGGTCCATGAGCACGTGGGCCCAACTCGGCATGCCGCTGATCATGCGGATGTCCTGGCGAATCGCGAGCTGTGCCATGGCCTCGATTTTGCGCGGCCAATCGTCCATGAGCGCGATGTCCGGCCCGGGCGAATAGATCTCGGTGAGCGGCCAGCGGATGAGCCCGGTCACGAGCCCGGACAGGTCGCCGGTGCGCACGCCGTGCTCGTTGGTCGAGACCGCGGATGACCCACCGAGGAAGAGGCACTTTCCGCAGAACAGCCGGGCGATCGAGACGTCGCGTCGGATGAGGTTGGCGAAGATATCCATGGCGGCGGCGTGGTTGGAGCGGAGCATCCAGCTGGAGACGGGGATGAACTTGTCGCCGGCGGTCGTGCCGCTGGTCTGGCAGAAGTCTCGCACCAGCCCGGGCCACAGGACATCGCGCTCGCCCTGAAGGCGCATGCGTTCGAGCGGATCCTTGAAGGCGTACCAGTCGGCCAGGGGCACGGCGGCGCGATAGGCGTCGATCATCGCCGCGTCGTCGGTCGTGCGTGCGATTCTCGCGAAGTCGTGCGCCCGGCCGAACTGCGTGTCCTTGGCGACTGAGAGCAATCGGCGGAGCTGTCGCGCCTGGATCCGTGCGGTGTGGCTGGTCCAATAGGCAGAGTCCGAGAGGCGACGCGCGCGGCGGGCGAGCTTCAATGAAAGGCCCGCGCCGAGCATGCCCGACCAGCGCCGGGGGGCATGGGCGGCTCTTTGACCGGCCGGGGGGGTCATCCGGTCCTGGACGGGGCGCACGCACGCGCGTTCAGCTCGTCGGCGAACCCCATGAGGGCCTGTGCGAAGGGCCCCGGCTTTTCGATCATCGGCACGTGCCCGCACTGATCGAACCAGACGATCCTCGCGTCGCCGATGGCGCGGACGAACATCTCGGCCGCCTCCGGTGGTGTGACGATGTCATTGCGGCCCCAGATCAGTTGCGTGGGGACTTCGAGATTTCGGATCTGGTCGCCGAGGTGGTTCCGCCGCGCCGAGCGCGACAGGCGAACCATGGCCCGGGCCCCGCCGCGGTCGGACAGCTCCGTGTACGCGCGGTCCAGGTCGCTCTCGCGCAGGTGTGTGTCGGGGTCGTAGAACAACTCGGCGATCTTGCGCCGCAGCCACTCCCGGGTCGGGCGGATCTGCACGTCGCTCACGATGCTCTGCTCGATGAGCCCGCTGGAGCCGGCCAGGACCAGCCCGGCGACCAGGTCCGGTCGCTGGATCGCGACGCGCAGGGCGACGTGCCCGCCGAAGCTGTTGCCCACGAGGATCACCGGCTCGCCCACGTGCTCCTGGAGGAAGCGGATGGTCAGCTCTGTCACGCCGTCGATCGAGCAATCGTCCCCGCGCAGGGCCAGCAGCGGCACCTGGAGCAGCACGCACGCCAGCCGGTGCTTGACCTGCTCGACCACGTCATCCCAGTGCTCGTTGAGCCCGATCAGGCCGTGGAGAAAGACGACGCGCCGGCCCTCACCCGCGCGTGCGACGGAGACGGGGACATCGACGCCGGCCAGCCCCTGGAGCGTGCAGGTCTCGCGTGGCAGCGTGGCACCGATCCAGCCGTCGGTATTCTCGTGTTGCGGTCTCTGCGCAGTCGCCAAGCGCTCGGTCCCCTTTCGGCAGTTGAGGCTATGAGGATAGTCTGGGAGGAGCAATCCCGCCACGAGGCGTCAGATGGGGGTTGACCGGGCCGGGCCCCCCTCCCGGGAACCGGATTCGACGATTCTGCCGTCCTTGAGGTGGACGATCCGGTCGGCCCGTTCGGCGGTGCGGTGGTCGTGGGTGACCATGACCATGGTCTGGCGTCGCTCCCGGCGGAGCGAATGCAGGAGGTCCAGGACCTCGCCGCCGGTCCGCTCGTCCAGGTTGCCGGTCGGCTCGTCGGCCAGGACGAGCGCGGGTGCGTTGATGAGAGCGCGTGCAATGGCGACGCGCTGCCGCTCCCCGCCGGAGAGCTCGGCCGGACGATGCGCCAGCCGATGCCCCAGCCCGACCGCCGCCACGAGCTCGGACGCCCGCTCGCGCAGCCTCGGCTCGGTGCGGCCGATCATCCCCGCGATCATCACGTTCTGCAACAGGGTCAGCTCGGGCAGCAGGTGGTAGAACTGGAAGATGAACCCGACCTGCCTGGCCCGGTATCGGTCCAGCTCGCGGGTGGAGAACGCGGTGATGGTCTTGCCCTGGAACTCGATTCGCGCGGCCTTGCCGTTGCGACTCGTGCGATCGGGACGATCCAGCCCGCCGATGAGGTGCAGCAGTGTGGTCTTGCCCGAGCCGGAGGCGCCGAGGATCGCGACCACCTCGCCCTCGTCCACTTCGAGGTCCACGCCGTGCAGCACCGGCACCATCACCTTGCCCAGGCGATAGGTCTTGCGCACGTTGTGGATGATGAGCGCGGGCATGTGGGCTCCAGGGGCTACTCGAAACGAAGCGACTTGACGGGATCCATGCGTGCGGCCCGCAGCGCCGGCCAGAGCGCGCCCAGCACGCTCGCGACGATCCCGCCGAGCATGATGGTGACGGCCTTGGACAGCTCCATGTCGTTCGGGATCTCGGTGAAGACGTAGATTTTGGGATCCCAGATGGCCCAGTTCTGGTCGAACATCCTTCCCAGTGTGATCATCGAGTCGTGGATGGGGTTGATATTGGTGACGATGAGCCACGCCAGCGCCCCGCCCAGCAGCGACCCGCCGATCCCGATCGCCAGCCCGTAGCGGAGCCAGAGCCATGCGATGCCGCCGCGGCTGGCCCCCAGCGCCCGCAGCACCCCGATGTCCCTGGTCTTTTCGCTGATCATGGCCCAAAAGATCGCCAGCACCAGGAAGATCGAGGTCAGGGAGATGACGCCGAAGATGAACATGACGAGCACGATTTCTTTCTTGACGGCACCGATGAAGACGGCGTGCTGCTCCTCCCAGGTGGCGATGGCGATGCTTTGGGCGTCGGGCACGTCACCTTCGTGGTCGGCGGCGAAGTCGGCGTAGATCGCCTTGCATCGGGCCGCCAGTTCATTGGCATGGCGGCCCGTGGCGGCCTTGACGTAGACGGTCGTGACGCGGCTCGGGTTGACGCCGGTGGCTTCGGGGACCGCGAACCGCTCCTGGCCCGTCTCCGGATCAACCTCGACGGCGAAGGGATCGGGGTCGGCGTCGGGGTCGGCCTGGGCGACGCTGGTCGTCTCGTGCATGTTCAGCATCCGCTGCAGCGCCGGCAGATCCACGACCACCCAGCTGCTGTCCACCGCGTACATGCCGGTCATGAACTCGTTGGCGACCGGCATGCGCCGGGTGCGATAGTCGTACGGGTTGCCCCGGCGGTCGAAGACCGGCACGCCGATCACGACCTCGTCCTCGGGGAGAAACACGTCGACCCACACCTCGCCTTCGGGCGTCTTTCGTTGGGTTCTGCCCGGCACGTAGACGCCGGACTCGAGGCGGATGTTCATACGCGAGAGGTCGATGCCCAGGGCCACGGCCGAGACTCTCTCGCCGGTACGCGGGTCGATCTCCGTGAGGCGTATGCCGTTTTCGTGCAGCCGAAGGAGCATTTCGCGCGTGAACCAGGGCGGCTGACCTCCGCGCAGGAGACGCCAGTCCTCCTCCTGTTTATCCTTGGACAGAGGCTTGTCGATCGGGCGCCACCAGAGTGCGTCGGCGTAGCCGGTGACGCGCGCGAACGAGGCCGCCTCGACACCGATGATCGCCGCGTGCTCGGTCCGGCCGTCGGGCAGTGTGAGCATGCCGACGGTCTCGATGGCGGGTGCGGCGGCGGCAACGAGCGGGTCGGCCTCAAGCCGCCGGATCAGGTCCTGGTAGTG
>JADFOF010000416.1 GCA_022563015.1 Planctomycetota bacterium | reverse complement strand
GAGTATCTGGACGACTTCCTGCGACGGATGGCTGAGGCGACAGGATGGGAGTGGGGCCTCCGGCATGAGCTCACGCGCGCGGGCGCGCGTTCCTTCCTAGTGTGGAGGGCATTTCAGGGCGCCGACCTGACGGCTAACGCGCTATGGGAAGAGGGCAAGCACTTCACGAAGGCCAAATATACGCAGCTAGCCTCAGCCTTCATTTCCAGCGCCAGGGCTGTCGGCGGTCAGGGCGCATTTGGTGAGCGCCCGAGCGGCCTCGCCATCACCGGGGGCTTCCCCCTGGAGCCGAGCCGCGTTGCGCCCGGCCTTTCTTCCCCGCCTATCCGCGACCTGCCGGGGCTCCGCGGATCGCGGATCTTCACCTTGCCAAACGTCAGCAACGAGGAGTCGCTTATCCGGTCGGCGGAGCGGGCCCTCGATGCGCCGGAGCACATCCGCGAGCAGCTATCGTTCACCCTGGCCGAGCAGGCGATCGACCTCAACTATCCTCCGGCTCCAGGCGTCCTGGCCACCGTGCGCTTCTCCGACATTCTCAGCGGGACCACGCTGACCCGCGTCGTGCGGGTGCTCGGCCTGCAGCTTGACCCCGAGGCCGGGACCATTGATGTCGAGGCGAAGGTAGAAGGAAGGGAGCGGACCGATGCTATCACGTGATCTCTTGCTGATCGTCCGGCCCGAAGGCGAGGCCGCGCGCGTCCTGCAGCGCGTGTTGCGACAGCTACGCGAACAGGAACGACAATCGTAGATGCGATGCTGGACGCGATACGAGAGTTCATGGACGCAGCGGGCTACCTGGACACCACACTGGGCGCCGCGGCGCTGACGCTGTGGCTCTGGAGCAAAGCAAGGAGGCATAGATGATACGCGACACTAAGATCGTCCACGCTCTGTTGGGCAACGATACTGCGCCCACGATAACGGGGCTGACGCGGGGCCTCGTGGCCGCCGGGATGGGCGGCGCCGTGCAGGCGGTGCTCATCTTCGTGCCGATCCCCGACGCCCAGAAGGTCGAGCTGATGACCGCCCTTGGGCCAGGCGTGATCCTGCTGAGCTACGTGCTCTTCGGCTTCCTCGACCAACACACGAAGGGCGGCAAGGGATGATCACCTTACTGTTCCTCTACCTGCTGTGGGAGGCGTGCTGGTCCGCCGCGAGCCACGCGCTAGAGAACGCGGAGGAGGGGCTGCCATGCTCATAGCTCCCGGCGTCACCTACTTCGACCGCACCGATTGGGGAGCGCGGGCCAGCATTCGCGGCGGGCACCTCATGGACGGAGCCGCCGAGAAGATTGAGATCCCAGTACACCACACCGTCATCGTAGACAACGATGCCACGCCCGATCTCTGGGAGACTATCGAAGAGGTCAAGGCGAAGATGCGCCAGCTCCAGGTGATCCGCGCCGACATCACGGACGTGCCCTACAACGGCGTCGGCTTCCTCATGGCGAACGGCGACCTCATCGTCTGCGAGGGGCGGGGCCCGAACCGGAGCGGCGCCCACACGATCGGCCACAACCGCAAGGGCTACGGCTTCGCCCTGGAGGGCAACTTCGAGGCTGCGCCGAACCCCAACGTGTCGCTCTGGGTGCCCAAGCTCAACCGCTTCTTCGGCTGGCTGAAGGCCGAGCAATTACCACGGCTAGGCGAAGTCGCCACGGGCCACGCGCACGGCGCCCACCAGTTCTTCCCGCACCAGGACGTGAGCGCGACCGCCTGTCCCGGCCGGGCGGTGATACCGCAGATTAGGAACTTCCGCTATGAGACCGAAGCAGAGGAGGAGGATGAAGCAATGGCTGGAGTAGAGCCGTTTCTGATGATGGCCGAGGAAACCGATGAATTGCCACCCGAGTTGACGGGGGTGTTCGCCACCGATGGTATGCGGCGGTGGCATGTGCCCGACATGCAGGTGTTTGCTGAGCTCCAATACGTGGGCTTTCGGACTAAGACAAGCGGCCGCGCGTTCCGCGTCCGGCCGGAGTTTATTGCGGCGATCCCGCTCATCCCCGAAGGGGTTGGCGGCCAAGCGGGGGCCGCTCTAGCGTCGCACGCGGCTGACCACGATGCCCACGAGGGCAACCACGACTAGCCTTGCCCCGCCCCGCGCCGGGTGGTAGGCTGGGGGTGCTAGCGCCCTGCTGCTGGCTGCTTCCCAAGGGTGCGGTCTCAGGTACCACAGTGGGGCTAACAAATGGACGTGGCAGTGCTGCGTTGGCGTAGCTCCCCCTCACGGGGGAGTCTCGCTTTAGAGCCGGTCGGCGCCTCCTACCCACCCACGAGCACGACCGCAACGTGGCCCGGCTCTCGGCAATCATCGCCGACCCGCGACGCCTCGTTGCCGACCTGAGGCGGCACGAAGTCTAGTATCGGCGTCGCCCCGGGTGTCGTGAAGTA
>JADFOF010000415.1 GCA_022563015.1 Planctomycetota bacterium | reverse complement strand
CCGGTCTGCATGGGGAATCGGCTTGGGCCTGCGGAAGTGTCCGCCAGTATGTATTGGCCGTAGAACGCGCCGACGTTGCTCTCCCAGCCGGTGGACAGATCGCCGTAGTTGTTGTCGCCGGTGGTGACGATCAGGTCGGGATCCCACGTGTCGACCATGTCGGCCACCTCCCGCTCGGCCGACGAACCCACGCCGTAATCGCCAAACACCGCCACGACCAGCTCGTTGCAGATCCGCCCGCCGACGTTCGTGAAGCTCAGGTCATCGAACAGGACGATCCATCGGCCGGAGGCGCCCGAGTCGGCTATCGCGCGGCATGAGACGACAATCGAATCGCCCGCGTCCATCGCGAGGTCACGGATGTCAACGGCGATGGTCACGGACTCGCCGGCGCTCACGACGGGAGTGGGCTTGGAAACGCGCCGGGCCAGGAGCACCTCGTACACGCCGCTGGATGCGTTGGCCATGGCGACGACGACATCCACATCGACGGGCGAACCCAGCCCGCCCTGGCCGGACCACGCCACTCGCAGCGTTCCGATGAGGTCAACAGCGGCACAGTCACCCAGCGGGTTGAGCCAGCGGACCATCGGCACGCGATCCCAGGACGACACCTCGATGTTGTGCGTCAGACGGTTCTGGAAGACGGGCGGGTTGGTGTCGTCGGCCATTGCCCAGGCGCCTTCGCCGATGCCGAACCAGTCCGGATCCCACACCAGGAGCGGGCCGAGGCGTGTGTACCAGGGGTCGGCCGATCCGATCGGCCCGCCGGAGACCCATTCATACCGCCAGACGGGGACGCCCAAGGGGTCTGGGCCGGGGTTGTTGGCGGTGGAGCCGGCCTGCACGCCGGGCGTCCATTGAGAATGGCGGTTCCACTCGAAGCCGATCTGGTGCTGACCCGACGCCGTGCTCGCACACGCCAGCGCCGCGAGCACGCCGATGCTGGACTGTATTCGATTCATGGCGTGCGTCCTTGCACCCTCATCCGCGCTGTGCGATCGCGCGTCGGCGTTCAGGCCCCGACCGTCAACCCCACGGGTTGAGGCTGGACGGTGTGGGTCGGCTGGACCGCGATGCCCAGCGGGACGCGCCTGCCGCCGTCGCGCGGTGGGATCCGGTTCTCGTCGATGATGCGCTGGATGGCCATGACGCCCTCGATGAGCATCTCGGGCCGGGGCGGGCACCCGGGCACGTAGACATCGACGGGGATGAACTGGTCGATCCCCTGGACGCAGGCGTAGGTGTCGAAGACGCCGCCCGTCGAGGCGCACGCGCCCATCGAGATCACCCACTTGGGCTCGGTCATCTGGAGGTAGACGCGCTGGAGAACGGGGAGCGTTTTGATGCCGATGCGGCCGGCCACGATCAGGAGGTCGCTCTGCCGCGGGCTGAAGCGCATGACCTCGGCGCCGAAGCGTGCCAGGTCGTAGCGGCTCGAAGCGGTCGCCATCAGCTCGATCCCGCAGCAGGCGGTGGCGAAGGGCAAGGGCCACAGCGAACTCCGCCGAGCCCAGTTGATCACACGCTGCAACTGCGTCGTCAGTATCGCGTCGGTCGGCAGCGCGGTTTCAAGGCCCATGCATTCCTCCTCGGCCGGAACCCGGCACGGTGCAGTGTAGGGGCCACACCGCGACGGGGGTGGGCGCCGGATCAGCGGCGCTTCGGACGGGTCTTGAGCGGCGAGACCTCGAGCGACTTTCGCTCGAGACCATCCCGGTTCGAGTCGTCGCGCACACTCGGCTCGTACACATCGACGCCGCGGGCGCCCAGCCCCTCCGCCCTGACGATCCGCTGGTAGCAGCCGCCGGCAGAGACGAGCAGCAACGCCGCGACGCCCGCCAGCACGGCGGATCCGGATCGGCCACGAGCGGAACGACTGCGCATCATGCGTCCTCCCCGGGCGGCGCGGGTGTGTCGGCAAGCAGTGATGAGAGCGGCAGATCGCCGGCCTCGGTCAGTTGAGCCTGCCGCAGCCGCTCGAGCACCTTCTCGCAGGAGCCGGGCTCCGTGCGCGCGGTGAGATCGCGGCTGACGGCGAACAGGTCGCGCAGGTGGATCTCGGTCGGCGGCCGAGCGAGCGCGAACGCCGACACCTCGCTGTCGGACTCGACCCGGTTGAGCAGCGACGCGGCGATCATCAGGTCCAGGATGCGGCCGATGAGCGTCTCGGGAAGTCCGATCTGCTCGGCGATCTCGGTCATTTCGCTGGGTCGGCCGTGTGCGAATCGGTCGGCGATGTGCGCCATGACCGGCACGACCACGAGCGGATCGACGATCTGTTCGCCGTCGTCGCCGTCTGCGATCAACTCCCGCCACGAGCCGAGCATCTGGATCCCGTAGCTCACCTGCAGCCCGAACAGCACGATCAGCCACGTCAGGTAGACCCAGAG
>JADFOF010000414.1 GCA_022563015.1 Planctomycetota bacterium | reverse complement strand
CGGCTGCATGCCCGCGCGAGATCGTCACACCGCCGATCTTCATGGCACGACGTATGGGCTGGCGATCGACGCCCGCGTCGTCTTGCCCGGCCATTGCTGTTGGGTGTAGTTCCAGAAGTCGTCGCCGCCGGTGATGAGCGTGCCCGACGGGAACCAGAAGTCCGGGTTGGTCGCCTCTCCGTCGTCCATGAGCGAGACGTGCCCGTCAAAGAACGCGACGTTGCCCAAGACCCGCGTCTCGCCGCCGGAACCGGGCGCGACCTCGTACCCGTGCCGGAACGCCCAGCGCCGGGCGTCGAAGAACTCGCCGGGATTGGCCTGGTAGGCCGCGTGCCCCGCCTCGCCGGGCGCGGCCTCGCGATTGAGCTCCTTGCTGTGCCGCCACCACGCACCGACGCCCTGAAACGCGCCGCCGAACCGCGCGTCGAGCCGAACGTCAAAGTCCGGCTGCGTCGAGATGTTCGCGAAACGGTGCCCCTCGAAGGCCGACACCTTCATGTGCGCCAGCCCCGCGCGGCTGAGCCTTGGCACGTACGAGCGCCGGTCCTGCGCGTACCCGCTCCCGGTGCCGACCGGCGGGTCGTCCAGCGTGGACGTGAACTGCGTCGAGAGGTTGTACGAGAGCATCGGGCCGGCGGTCCATGGTTCGCCCGCCAGGAACGGCGTCGCCGTGATGTCGTTGGACGGGCACGCGTACGCGTCCAGATCGCTCCGGTACCAGTCGAATCGTTCGGCACGCACCTGCTCGGTCAGTGTCGCAGGGTCTTCGCCGTCGCCGGGTCCGACATACCCGCTGAGGTGCGCCAGCGGCCCAATGTAATCCCACACCTGAATTGCTACGCCGTTGAACTCGCCGTTCAGCGCGTCACCGCCACTGGTCGTCGGCCCGCCGACGATTACGTCCGCGTTGGCCAGCGCGTAGCTTGTCATGCTCAGCGTGATCTGGCGCAGGTTGCTCGAGCAGACGACCTGTCGGGTTAGTTCGCGCGCCCGCCCCAGCGCCGGCAGGAGCAGCCCGAGCAGGATCGAGATGATCGCGATCACGACCAGCAGCTCGATCAAAGTGAACCCGCCCTCCCGGCTGCACCTGATGTTCACACGCACATCCATCGCGCGGCCAGCATACCGGATCTCGCCCCGCCGGGGGAATCGTGAAACCAGATCGGCAAGTGGCAGGCCCGGATTGCCCGTTCTGACGGCCCATCTCGGTCCGCCTCGCTGAACACATGAAAAAGCCCCGCGAGGGCGGGGCGGTCTGCCTGGTGGTTTCGAGCCCGGTGCCTGATGCCTTCTCTACGCAGCGAGCCCCATTTCCCCCGCCTCCGCGTCCGCGCTGCCGAACAGGACGGTCAGGGCCGGGCTGACGGGGCTGGCGTCCGAGCCGCGCACGCCCTGGACCGTGTACAGCGCGCTGGCGATGCCGGACGGGACGGTGAAGTCGGTGAAGCTCTTCACGCGGCTGTCGCCCTGGCCGATCTGCGTGAACGCGGTCTCGGTGGCGAGCTTGCGGCGGAGTATGTACACGGTGCCGGTGGGTCCGCGTCCGTCCCATTCGATGGTGACCGAGCCGTCGCCGTTGAGCGTGGCGCTCAGGTTGCCCGGCTGCTCGGGGGGGAGCGCCGGCGAGGGCGGGTCGGCGGGGGTGATGCCCGCGAGCGTGTAGACGGCCTGGGGGTCGGCGCTGTTTTCGGCGAAGTTCTTGATGTTGGCGACGACGGGCGCGGCCTCGGCCCGCATGCCGTCGGCGACCGTGTGAAAATTGCTGGTGGCGGTCTTGGAGTCGCTGCGGATGGTCTCGGTGGAGACGAACGCGGTGCGCGTGTTGACGATGGCCGTGGCGAGGTCGGTCACCACGGCGCTGGCGACGCCGATGCCCCCGGCGTTGGCGGCCCACTGCGCGATGTGTCCTTCGAGCCATTCGAGCGCGTCGTGGTTTGGTGACGGAAGGTTCGTACCCATGTGCGGGCTCCTTGCTTTGAGTGTTCGTTTCGACGCGCGGCGGGGCGCGCACCGGGGCCGGTATCGGGCGGCGGAGTCCGCGTCTTGACGGCGCGGCGTGGAGGATCTGGGAAAGGTGCGCGTACAGGTGCGTCTGTGCCATCTGGTGCGACTGCTCCGGTCGTGCCGGAATGGGTCGATTTGAGTGCGTGGCGGCTGGCGCTGGGTTATTGGGCACTGCACCGGGCGGTCCTGGCCCGTGCGTTCGCAGCACGGTCGCGTCCGGTAAGGCTCGGTGCGGATCCCGGCGGGGCGTGATCCGGGGCGAAACCCGCGCCGCAGCGTGATAAGGCGGTCTGGACGTCTTGTTTCAGAGCAAAGGCACGTTGTTTCAGAGCAAACGCACGTTAGTTCAGAGCAAAGGCACGTGGTTTCAGAGCGTAACCACCTTGTTTCA
>JADFOF010000413.1 GCA_022563015.1 Planctomycetota bacterium | reverse complement strand
CGACGACGATCCGTGCACCGTCGATGACTGCGTGAACGACACGTGTGCCTTCGAGCCGATGGCGTGCCCGGACGGCGGCGAGTGTGTGGACGGGGCCTGCGTGCAGGTGGGCTGCCGGGATGACGGCGAATGCAACGACGGCGACGCCTGCACCGTGGACACCTGCGTCAACGGACAATGCGCGTCCCGAGCGCTCGTCTGCAACGTCGGCGAGAATTGTGTCAATGGTAACTGCGTGCCGACCGACGAGCTGGATGTCTCCATCAGCGGCTGTCCGGATTCCCTCCAGGCTGACGGCGTCGTCGTCCTCCGCGCCATCGTGGTTAACGCGCTCGGCGACGTAACATTCGAGTGGACCGCCACCAGCGGCACATTTGATGACGCATCGAATGCCAACCCGACCTTCACCGCCGCATCCTCTGACGCAGTGGTGACGGTGACGGCCACCGAAACGGGATCTTCGTCCGTCGCCCAGGACGATTGCACCATCGACGTGACCATCCCCGTACTCTTCGTGGCCAACTCGCAGGGCGACAATATCACCAGCTACGTGCTCGTACCGACTCCCAGCGAAGAAGATGTGGCGCCCGATACGAACCTGACGGGCGGGCTTACCGGTCTCGACCAGTCGGCCGACATCGCCGTCACCCCCGGTGGACTGTTGATGGTGATCAACGTGACCGGCAACAGCCTGAACTTCTACGGCAATGCGACGGCAGCCGACGGCGACACGGCACCGGAGCGCGTTGTTCAAGGCGACTCGACGGGGTTCGACGCACCGGCGACGGTGGCATACGATCCGGCCAACGACCTCGTTTTTGTCGCGAACGTCCTCGGGAACAGCGACATCCTCGTCTTCGCCGGGGCGTCGGATGCCGGTTTGAACGGCAACGTCGCCCCGACCCGCACGATCATGAGCGCGGCCTTGAGCGCCCCGTTTGGCATCAACCTTGATGCCGCGGGCAATCTCTACGTTGCCAACAACGGCGACACCAACATTCTGGTATTCGCCGACGCGGCCGGGGCTGACGGCGACGTGGCCCCTTCCAGGACCATCACCGCCGACACCTTTGTCAATCTGTTCGACGTGTTCGTCGACGGCGACGACAATCTGTATGTCGTCGATACCGGTGATGATGAAATACTCATATTCCGCAACGCCTCCACGCTGGACGGTGAGCTGATACCGGACGCCGTGATCGCCATTCCCTCGGCGGTGGGCCTAGCCTCCATTGTCGTTGATGAAAACGACACCGGGTACATCACCGACAGCGGCAGGAACGCCTTGTATGTGTTCGATCACGTCAGCACGCTGAATGGGACGGTCGATCCCGATCGGACCATCCAGGGGGTTTCGACGCAATTGAACAACCCGATCGGCCTCTTTCTGTTCTTCGCCCAGGATTGACCCGCCGGCGCCTTAATTGGGGATTGCGGATTAAGTTTCGTCGGAGGAAGGCGTTGCGGCGTGCAATCCCCAATCCGCAATCCGAAATCGGCGGAGGTAGGACGGTGAAGCTGCAACGACCGGGAGACGGCGAGAAACGTCCCGGAAAACGTGTGCCGATTCCGGTCCCATACGCCGGGCCTCCTTCTCCATTCGGTAGAAACGACCCCGCTGATCCAAAGTCCGGCCCAATCCAACGCTCGCCAATCGAGTGATTGCCCCGAACACCGACTTGGATACGCGGGGCTAATTGGCTATTATCGAGTAATTGCGTCGGAGGGAGACGTTGCACGGGTGAGAAGCCGCTTCGATCATGCTACCAATCGCTTTACAGGCACTCGTCGTTTTCCTTTATCCGAGCTTGGCCGCCGCAGCCGATCGGCCGCTGTTTGCCGTTGCTCGCAGCAACCCGGTCGTCAGTCCCGGCGTTTCGATCGCCCTTGCTCAAGCACAAGACGCGTCGGGTCGCGTGGCTGTCTGGGTGTTCTTCACGGATAAGGACATTCGTACGCAAGCCCAATATCGAAACGCCCTGGCGACGGTGGCGGACGGCTACAATCAGCGGGCCGTCACGCGGCGTTCTTTGCGCCGATCCTGGCCCGGGCTGTTTGACCACTACGACCTGCCGGTCGTGTCTTCCTACGTGGATCAGGCTGTTTCGACGGGTGTTCGGCTGCGGTCTCGCAGTGCGTGGCTCAACGCCGTCAGCGTTGAGGCGACCATTGAACAGATCGAAGACCTCGCCAAGCTGCCCTTCGTCCGACTGATCAAGCCGCTCGCCAGAGCGGTTCGCGTCGTGCGGCCCGAATCCACCACCTCGCAACGAAGTGACGCGGCCGGCGAAATGTCGGGAGCCAGCGACTTCTACGGGCGGTCTCGGGAGCAACTCGAACTGATCAACATCCCAGCCGCCCACGCCGCAGGCCCTACCGGGGAAGGGGGTCTCAGCGCCGTG
>JADFOF010000070.1 GCA_022563015.1 Planctomycetota bacterium | reverse complement strand
CTGCGGCCGTGATGCTGCGGATGGGCACGAGCGCCTCCATCATCTCCCCGGCGTCGTTCTCGTTCAAGACCGACCACCACGACGGCAGCGTGTCGATCACGACGAGCCCGTACTTGCGCTCCGTCACCTGTTCCGCGACGTACTCGATGAGCATCCGCCACTCGTAGGGCCTGGGCTTGGCGAACGACTCGCGCTGCAGGAAGTGAACCGTCGGGGGCAGGCCGAGTTGTTCGCGACGATTCGCCCACAGCCCCGGCGGCTCCTCACTCAGGATCAGCGTGGGAGCGTCCAGGGGCGCGCCCACCAGCCCGCCGCCGCGCGACAGGTCGCGGAGCAGATGGCCGAGCAGCGTCGTCTTGCCGGCCTTCCACAGCCCCGTGAACAGCGTCACGGCGCCGCGCGCGATGTACCCCGGCCAGACCCAGTCGGGCGGCTCGGACGGCCCGAGGTCCGCGATCGAGACGATGCGGATCCGGTCGAGATATTCGTTTCCCTTCCCCCCCTCTCTTAGGGGGGGAAACGAATGTGAATCCGGCTTCGCGGCGAACGCGGCGTCGATGTCCTGCTGCGTGATGTGGGGCACCTTCATCGCAGGCCGTCCCCTTCAGGCTCGCGCGGGAGGCGATCGCCGTACCAGTCGAGCGCGATGTCAACGGCCCGCGCAATCTCCATCGCCAGCTGCCGGTCGCCGCGCATCCAGGCGGCCGTGAGCCGGACCATTGGCCCGGTGTCGTCGATCGGACCCTCACTCGCCTTCTCGTGCCGGAGGCGACGCTTCAGTTCGGCCCGCTCGGCGCGGATCTCGTCGCCGTAGTACTCTCGAATCCACGCCTGCGTCAATCTGGGCTCGCCGCCCATTTCGCACCGCCTTCCTCACTCGTTCGGCTGCGCCGGGCTCGGTCGGGCAGCCTGCGGCAACCCAGGCTCGAAGCTCAGCCGGGCAGTACCGTACCGACCGGCCGATCTTCCGCGAGGGGATAGCGCCGCGGTTGGTCAAGGTCCAAAGCGTGCGCGCCCCGATCCCGAGCATCGCCACCGCTGCTTTCGCGTCGGTCAGCAACACGGTATGATCTGGTGTGTTCGATCCATCGCCCGTTCTGCTTGCCGGCGTGCGGGCGGATTCTGAGGGGCGGTTAGTCACGATTCGCCTCCGCTTTCCCCTTCGCCCGCTCGGCGAGCAACGCCGCGACAGTCGGAACGTGGACCAGCACACTTCGCCCCGCGACCAGCGCGGGGATACGCCCGGAGTCGATTTCTTCACGCAGCCACCGTGCCGGGACACGGAGACAGCGGGCCGCCAAGTTCAGCGGCAGGGGATCAGTGGAATGTGATTTGGTTTCCATGCTCGAATGATCGAGCACGGTTCGGAAACTAAGGCGAAGCTAGGAGGCAATCAATCGGCAATCTTCTGTGCCGGTATTCGTCCACTCCGCGTCAGCCTCGCTCCGCTCCGCTTACCTTCCGGCCGCTCTGCCAATCCAAGTTTGATCAGCCTGTTCACGATGGGTCCGATGGTCCGTGCGGAGAGCCGCTTGGCCTCGTCGATCTCGCCTTCGATCATGTCCGCTGATAGCAGCCGCGAGCTGTCGAATCGAGCCATCGTCGCGAGCACACGCACTTGATGCGGGGTCAGCGGCGGGGCCTGCTCGCCATCTTCGTCTGCGTCGGTAGCTCTTGCATCTGGCGGCGCCTCGGGCTGCGCGGCTTCGCGGCGCTGTTCGTTCTCACTCATCACTTTCAGGTACTCGACGAAGAGATCGATCTCATGACGCAGGTCGCATCGAATGTGTATGATCGCAAGATTCGCGTCTCGCAGTCCAACCCAATAGTCTTGGGCTATCACCTTCGGATCACTCATTGGTTTGAAGCCGGGCGGGTGTAAGGTTATGACAACTGGCGGTCCTTCGCAGATGGCAGCAGCGAGCGTTTTACGTCGATCGGGATCGCCATTGATGGAACCGAATAACGACATGCCCATCTCCAGGTCTGTCCAACTAATGAGACTCTCATGCTCCTCTGGGTTCTGCGCGCCGATGAACTCAAAGCAGAGCGAATTGGCCCTCTTCGTGGCAACTTCGCGCGCCCGTTCAACCGCCGACTCGGCATCGCTGCACATCGCGATGATCTCATAGGCACGGCGCCTAATTGACTCGCCGATTTCACGCTGGCTCGTTAGCTCTAGCTCTGCACAGAATCGCTCGAAGTCCTTACTCTTGATAAGCGACGTTACGTCGCTCGTCGCAGACCAAAGCCGTGGCACAGCCTCGAAATCATCGCCTCCGATGGGACCACCAACGCCGCAGAAGTAGAAGTCACAGAGGTGTCTTGGTGGCAGCTCTGAGTTCAACGGGTAAACCTGCTCCGCATTCTCGGTCAGGTCTTCCATAAGGGTCTCGAAATCCACGGTCCACCTGCCTTTCGACGGGCTAGGTCGGGCGGAACGGTGGGGCAGGTGATGAACCGCGGTTCCGCCCGGACCATTAGCCGGGGATCAGCCGGCTACCCGTCGTGAGTGAAATGCTACCCGGTAGGGCACTTTCCGGCCGGGCATCCTGAGGAAAGCGGGAACACCGAGTAGGGCGCTGTGTCAAGAGACGCCACGAGGGACGCGCCCCCCCTATATGCCAAAACCCGCGCAGGATTCCGTGACCGGGGGCGAACGGTCACGACGCTGTACTCCTGGAGATCTGACCCCGCTTGGAGGGGCTCCGGGGGGGGGGGCGGTCGAATCTCCACGAAACCGGCCCCGTGACCGACCGCGACCCGTGAGAAAAACATGCGCGGGTTTCAGGCCTCGATTTTGGTCGAACCGCCGGCTGCGCCGGGATAGCACACGGCCGACTGTCCCGTGTGTATAGCGTTCAAGTGCACAGCCAAGGGGTGCGAGGCCCCCCCGCTTTGCCCGCCAGAATCCCCTACCTCGCGGCGGATCACGACCGCTGAGCGGATGCTGGGAGCAAGGCGGACCTGATGGCTAGCGCTACCGAGGCCTTCTGGCGTGAGAGCTTTGTGGCTGGGTTCATCGGCGACAGTCGATGAGCCTGAATATACGTTTTTCCGCCTTCACAGCTCCCAGTAAGCGTTTATTTCGATCCGTAACCGTTTTTCCAGCCCTCTAGTAACGATTTTTCAACCCACATGCCGATTTGTACGTATATTTTTTGCCTGATAAGCGTTTTTCCCGGAGTCTGCCATGTCCGAACCAGATACGACCGACACCAAGCCGCGATTGGCGGGCTATGCCGCTCTCATTGACCGCTACGGGCTCGATGTCATCCCCAACTGGCACCGCTCTCTCGTCGCCGTCAGTGGCACCCACCGGGTCAAAACGGCCGACAGCATGGTCGAGGAGGTCTACCCCTCCAAGTACTGGCCGGGTGAGTCTCCAGGCGACCACCTGGAGTTCGCCCTGAAGTACGACGGCACAAATCTAGGCATCCTGGCGAGTCTGTTCTCTGTCGTGGATGCCCGCGAGATCCAGCGGTACGTCGAGTCGAAGCCCACCGGCAAGTACGCGCGCCGGCTTTGGTTCCTGTACGAGTTCTTGACGGGCAAGACCCTCCCCCTGGATGATCTGACCAAGGGCAACTACGTCGAGCTGCTTGATCCGAAGGAGTATTACACGGCCGCTACAACTCGTCACGTCAAGCGACAGCGCATCAACGACAACCTTCTTGGCGGCGCAAAGTTCTGTCCGACAATTCGACGCACCGACACGCTTCGCCGCTTCGACGCAGCTGATCTGCCGAAGCGCTGTCAACAGGTCGTGTCCTCGTATTCGCCGGTGCTACTGAAGCGCGCATTGAGCTACCTCTACACCAAGGAGACCAAGTCCTCATTCGAGATCGAGCACATCACGCCGAGCTCAACTCGGACGGAGCGATTCATCTCGCTTCTGCAGCTTGCAGAACGACAAGACTTCTGCGAGAGGTCTCGTCTGATCGATCTGCAGAATCGTATCGTCGACCCGCGCTTCCGTGCTACCGACTATCGGTCCAGCCAGAACTACGTTGGAGAGACGGTTGCCTGGCAGAACGAGCGAGTTCACTACGTATGCCCGAAGCCTGAAGACACACACGAACTCATGGCCGGTCTGATTTACGCACACCAGCGCATGGAGAAGGACATGGACTCAACTGTTGCACATGCGGCGGCAGTTGCCTACGGATTTGTCTTCATACACCCGTTCGAGGACGGCAACGGCCGAATCCACCGGTTTCTCATCCACAATATCCTTGCGCGACGGAGCTTCACGCCCGAAGGCATCATGTTCCCCGTCTCGGCAGCGATGCTCAACAATCCCACAGCGTACGACGCATCACTCGAGGCCTTCTCGCGTCCGCTCATGGGACTAGTGGAGTACACTCTCAACGATGAGGGCCGAATGAAAGTCAGCAACGATGCTGCTGTCTGGTATCGATACATCGACATGACTGCGCCGACTGAAGCGCTCTACCGTTTCATTGAGCGCACGATTGACGCGGATCTTGTTGAGGAACTGACGTTCCTAGCGAACTACGACGTTACCAAGCGCACTATCCAAGAGATCGTGGACATGCCGGATCGTCAGATCGATCTCCTTATCCGATTCTGTCTCCAGAACCGCGGTCGTCTCTCGGCGCGAAAGCGAGCAAGCCACTTTGCTTTTCTCTCGGATGACGAAGTTGCAAGCTTGGAGGAAACCGTCCAGTCTGCGTATGGAAGCAATACAACGGGTGAAGAGTAGGCGGCGCAACAACACGGCTACGGGCTTGCGGGGTGTCCGTAGCCTGCCCAGTGGATAATCTGGTGTGCAGTCAGTACCCGGATGGCCCGCTAGGATTTCCACATCGCACATGGGCGGCTACGGCGGCTGGTCACGCGGCGGCGACTCAAGTGGGCGGGTTCGTGGCCGGGACAAAAGCTCCGGATTCGGACGCTGGTCGCGCTCTGCGTGATGTCGGGATCGGCGGGTACCGCGATCGGACTGGTATCCGAAGTCTCATGGGGTTTTGGACTGCTGGCGACTGAAGTCGGGCTGGTCTCCGTAATGTTCGCATCGGGAGCGCTGGCCGGCAAGTGGTTGAAGGAGGACGGGAAACCGCCGTTCCCTGTGTGTCTGAATTGTGGCTACGACCTGCGCGGCCTCGACGGCGGGGTGTGCCCGGAGTGTGGATCATGTCGGAGAAATGGGAGATGAGGCAATCCTGGCTAAGTTGGTGGTTGTTCCCATCCCGACACTGCTGGACGTCGGGTTCATTCTGTGACTCGTGCTGCGAAACAAATGGAGGAGTGTCAAATGGTCTTCCACCTAGTCTCGACTTCGTGCGGAACCCCCGACCCTGAGGACCAGGGGAAGGCGATGCGTGCCATGATGGGACCGCACGCAGTCCAACAGGAGATAGAACAGGCGATTTCCATGTGCTGGATGATGCTGCCGAAAGAGAGGCAGAATCCCGATGGGGTTGCCGCAGAGATCCGCCGGATTGTCGAGCGTGCCCTCGCAAACTTGAAGGAAGACGCGGAAGCGTTTGGTATGTCAGGCGGCACAGAGTGAATCTCATCACGCGACGACGGGATATCGCTCTGGGTCTGCTCAGCGCGCGACAACGACGGGCAGCGGTGGGTGGCGAAGCATGAAGGCTTCTACAGCGCGGCCGTGGCGCTGGCCGGGCTGGTGGGGTTCGAGTTGGAGGGTGGGTGAGGGTGAAAGAAAGCCCGGCCTTTCGACCGGGCTGGGGTAAACTATACGGGCAGACGGACGAGCAGATCACAATCCTCGACGAGGCCACAGACCGATGAACAGTGAAGAAACGCTTACGCAAGATATCGTGAACACCGGCAAGTCAATGCTGTGGGAGTTTGGGAATCAACTCGACTGCCCCGGTAAGGTCAAGCTAAAGACCTCGCTACTGTTCCTCGCTCGCACCATTCGCCAGCTCGATGCGATTGGTAAGCTCGCCAACGCACGATTCGTTTCGGATGGGTGCATTCTCTTCCGGTCGATGCTTGAACGGTATTTTCTCTTCGTGCATTTGTGTAAGATGCACGAGTTCGAGGTGTTTGACGACTGGTGCTTTAAGAGCCAGTACGTGCAGCTCAATGCAATCAAGAGCATTCGGGAATTCAGCGGCAAGCCCCAGATTCGACAGCGACGATTCTCGAGCGAGGACAAGGCGCGGTATCGGAGGGTTTGCGCTGATGAGCTGGTTAAGCAATGGCGTAGACCGGATATTGAGTCGATTGCCCGTGACTTGAAGATGAAGTTTCTTTATGATGCGGGATACGACTGGAGTTCGGCATACGTGCATCCCGTCTCCACCGACGGAACTGTCGATTATCTTCATCTCATGGGGCGTGCGGAGGAGGCCGACGCCAACGACATCCCAACATTGGTTGGAAATGCGCGCCTAATCTCAGTTCTCCACATCCGGCATTTTATGAATGAGCCAGAGTACAATTGGCGCCATATTCTGTACGATCTGATTGATGCATTCGCGGAAACTGCTGGGGGGCAAGATTGTGACTACCAGGGAATGTCGCAAGCGGTACAGCAGTTGCACAGGTCTGGTTCCGGTCTACTATCGAAAACACCGGCGAGAACATGAGCGGGCAGATCGACGCAACCGACCTGCAAGCTGACCGGCCCGACTGCCAGCCGTACGAGCTGGCTGGCGACATCGCTCCAGCCTACCGCTCCTCCGGGAACCCCTGCTCCATCAGCCGGAGCAGGTTCGAGTACCCCAGGATGTTCCGGCCGGGGGGAGAGCCTGAGGATGGCGGGGCCTAGCGATTCACGCGCGAGTCAAGTCCTCTCCGTTGCCCCCCCAGCCCGCTTAGGTTGTACCCACATTGCACGCACCACCCGCGCGCCAGCCGCTGTGCCGTTCGCCGGCGGACCGTCCAGCCGACCAGCCACGCGCCCAGCCCCGTGGCGATCCACACGGCACACAGGCCAAGCGCCAGCGATGCGGCGCTATGAAAAGACACACTGTAACGGGCATTCCGCTCGCGCGTCCCGCTCCAGCGAACGACCGCTGCGACCGACGCTCTGCGGAACTTGAGAGAGATTTCAGGCCGACCCGACGCCTCAAAATCCTGCTGCTCTCCCACGCTTTTGTGCACCAGCGAGGCGGGCCAGCCTCCCGACTCATACGTGTGTATCGTACCTATTTCACTGCGCCAGCCGAATGCGAGGTATGTACCGGGAGTCGAGGCCACCCCTGATGTTGCGTCAAGAATCGCTTGGGCGAGAATCGCTTCACCCATTGGCTTTTCGGCGAGCTGCGCCACATCCGCAGCCGTGACGCCTGTGTTCGACCATGCCGGATTCAAGGTCGAGGGAAATGCGTATCCAGGATCTATCCGCGGTCGAAGCGATGCGATCGTGACACCGATCGCGCAGGCAACAACACAAAGAACGGGCGCACGGTGAGCCAGTCGATCTCGCTTGCGCGGCCTATCCCGACTGGCGATGCGCAGTACAAACACCAGCCATCGCAGCAAGCGCCCCACGCCCCACGCCGCGATCAACATCAGCGGCCCACCGGCCAACCCCTTGCTGGAGAACATAAAAGTCTCCCGCCGGCCGGTCGCGTCGATCCGCTTGAATATGTAGGTCCATCCCCACCAACCGTTTCTGAGAGACGACGGCCTCGCCGACGCGTTCGTTTTCGCATAGGCGTCGTCATACTCGGCGTCATAACGATACAGGACGATCATGGTCGGCCATCCATACCGCCGAAAATCCGTCGCGCTGCCCGAGGGCGGAACGAACGTTGCACCCAGTTCAAAGCTGCTGAAGACATCTGCGTTGTACAGGTCTCCAATGAGCCTTCCGTCTGAAAGCTTTCCTGTGGCATACCGCTCGATTTCCGGGCGTGTGTATCGATGGCTTGGGAAATCAGCGAAGTACGGGACGCTCGCACGCACAGTCGGCGTGGGCAGCACCGGCCAGGCTTCGACGTTCCGCCACACGACGTAGCCCAGGGCGATGAGCAAGAGCGCAAATTGCACCAGACGCCGCCGCCGCACCGGCCAGGGCGGGTGTACCTCCCGTAGCGAGGCGGGCGAGGCGCACTCCGGGCAGACCAGGGCGGACCGAGCCGCCTCAGATGGTGCCTCATTGTCCTTCAAAGCGCAGACTCCGAAATCCACTCACCGGATACCCGCCAACCGCGAGGCCGTTGCACCCGATTTCAGTCTCGCAGCGGCTTGAGCCGACATCTCCCATTTGACCTCGCCCGGCTCTACCGCCGAGTCGTATGCCTGCGACTACGAGACAGCGCAAGGATACTACGTCTGCGACATCTTCGACT
Source organism: Planctomycetota bacterium (assembly GCA_022563015.1). Lineage (GTDB taxonomy): Bacteria > Planctomycetota > Phycisphaerae > Phycisphaerales > UBA1924 > JADFGU01. The sequence continues at coordinate 2,976 of JADFOF010000070.1, read as the reverse complement.
TCCTGTGTTTCCAGAACGCGTTCGTGAGCGGATGCCCGTAACGAGAACCAGCGAGCACCTGTCGCTGGCTGAGCACTTTCATAAATGAACAGGGGCGCCCGCCGGTGCGAGCGCCCTTGGATTTATGGCGCGGGCTGGAAGTTCCGCAGCCGTCAGGGCTGGTCGTAGCGGAGCGTCAGCTGATCCTTGCCTGTCGCGGACAGACCCGACCCGCCGGCGACGAACACCGGATCCGGCACCGCGTTGTCCAGGGCCACGATCGCCTCGATCGTGTCGGACGCCTGCAGGGCGCGGTGCAGGGCCGTCCACACCGGCGTGAACGGCATGCGCACATCGAACTTGAACATCGCGTAGCTGTTCACCCCTCCCCGGCTCACCCTCCCGCCGACGTAGGCGACAATCCCGTGGGCGTCCACCGCCGTGCCCCATTCGTTGGTGTCGTCGAGCACGCCCCAGATCCACTCGGCAGTCGGATCGGGCCCGGCCGGATTGGCTTGCGTCCAACTGCCTGTTCCGTACATGTCGTACTGAATCGTGCCGATGTCGTAGGCCGTGCCCTCGGCTTCGCGGACGCGCCCGGTGATCCAGAGCCACGCGTCGGCTCTGATATCGATCGCCAACGGGCGGTCGTCGCTCAGGGCGGCCGGCGCGGGCCCGCCCCAGATCCGGAACTCACTGTCCCCGAAAACATATGGGTCTTCCAAACAAGAAGACACCGGAAGGTGACACCCATTTATGAAGTGCCAGTAGCTGACGACGACATAGTCCGTGTCCCCTTGTACAGCCCCGGGCGTGTACCCGCACGTCGAGATGAAAGAGAACTCGGGGACATAGACCCCGCCCTGATCTCTCTTGGTGCGCGAGACCATCGCCGTCGCCACGTCGTCTCCGCTCTCCGGCCCGTCGAAGCTCCGCACAGCCGAGAGAAACCCAAACTGTGTGTACGCCAGTGTGACGATGTTGTCGCCCTCGCCGACCGTGCTTTCGGTCCCGCTGACGAATACGCCAACATATCCACCGTCCCCGCCCTTAACAACAATCTCGATGACCCCGACGCCGACGGGCCGGTCCGGGCCGACGCCCGGGCCGTCGTACCGGCGCTCGCCCGCGGGCCCATTGACCCCCGAGGGCCACCACCCCGAAGCAAGCGTCCCGTCGAGCGTGTTGTACAGGACTGTCGCGATGTCGTCGCCCGTGCCCACGCCCAGTGACCGGCCCGTCACCGCCACCACGTAGCCGGTGGACCCGTAGTGCACGATGTCCACCGGAATATCGTCGCCGTTGGCCGGGCCGTTGTAGCGACTCACGCTCGTCCACACTTCACCAAGATCCTTGTTATACCTGATCGTCACGTAGTCCTGCCCGTTGGGGCCGGATGATTCGCCCGTCACGTACACGTCGCCCGTATCCGGATCGAACGCCATCGCCACCGCCTTGTTCGTCCCCGTGGCGCCAGAAGGATCTGGATAGAACGCAGAAAAGATAGGCTCGTTCTCGCCCTGCCCCGTGTAGTCCGCCTCGTACTTGTGCGTGGCGAAAACTGTCGCGCCGTCGCTGGTCGTCTGCCACCCCGTGATGAAGACGTAGTTGACGGGCTCTCCGGGATTCGTGATGTCGTCGAACCAGTACTGGATGTCCACGGCGTTGTCCGGCCCGTTGACGCTGTCCTGGAACTCGCGGGCCTGCCAGCCCAGCGTCGGGCCCGGGGGCGCCGCCGCGGCCGAGCGAAACTGGGCCGAGGCCGGCGACCCGGCAGCGAGCACCATCCCGCCCCCGATCACCCCCGCCGCGACACGCGTCAGAAGCCGCCGACCTCTCCTGTCCCGCGGCCACGTGTGCGCGCAGCGATATTCTGTCCTATTCATATCGTGCTCCATCGAAGGCCTCCTGTTGTCAGAGCCATATCCACGCGGCCGGGCCCGCTGCCCGGCGCTGTATCCCACGTATACACGCTGAGCGCCCGCCGTGCAAGCGATTATCGGACTTTTTCAAAGAATTATTTGTGCAACCGAGCGACCCTTGGGGCATACTGTGTGGTAGAAAGGGCGATGCGATGCGATTCGGCGCGACAATTGTGGGAATCATGTGGGTCGTGATCGGTCCCCGTGCCGCCTGGGCGCAGTGCGTGCCCGAGTGGTCCGGCTTCGACCCGCCTTTCAGCACGTACTCGCTGACCGTATGGGATCGGGACGGCTTCGGTCCGGAGCGGCCCATGCTTATCGGCGCTAGGAGCCTCCCATACCCTCCCACCCCCCAAGGGATCCAGGTCGGGCGGTACGACGGACGCGCGTGGAGACCCCTGGGGCTGCCGTTCGCTGGCCCGGCAGGGTCGGCGATCATGCGTGCGCTGTCCGTCAGCACAACGAGCGGCGTCGGGTCGCCCGCGCCGGGCCTGTACGCAGGGGGGCGCTTTGACGAGGCCGGCGGCGAGCCCGCCGGTAACATCGCGCATTGGAACGGGCTGCGCTGGCGCGAAGTCGGTGCCGGCGCTGTGGGGCATACCTACAGCCTCTTCATGTTCGACGAGGACGGCGCCGGCCCCGGCGAGGCGAACCTGTTCGTCGGCGGCATCTTCTTCGAGGTCGCAGGCATCGACAAGCCCGGGCTCGTCCGATGGGACGGCTCGGGCTACTCCGCCGTCGGCGGCGGGCTCCTCGGCTTCTACTTCGGCGACATGCCCAATGTGAAGGCCATGATCGAGTTCGACGAGGACGGCCCGGGCCCGCGCGGGTCCGCGCTCTACGCCGCAGGATCGTTCGCCTACGCCGACGGCATCCGCGTCAACAGCATCGCGCGCTGGGACGGCAGCAACTGGGAAGCGATGGGGAACGGGCTCGGCAGCGGCGTCAACGCCCTGGCCGTCTTCGACGCCGACGGCCCGGGTCCCGGGCCACCCATGCTCTACGCTGGCGGCGGGTTCATCACACGCGATCCCGCAGGAAACTGGCTCCGCACACTCGCGCGATGGAACGGCAC
>JADFOF010000412.1 GCA_022563015.1 Planctomycetota bacterium | reverse complement strand
GACGGTGATTCCTTCTTGGGCGAGCTGGGCTAGGCCTTGGAAGATCTCGCTGTGATGATCTGCCCAGCTTGCTATGTCTGTTTCTTTCTTGTGGTCGAAACTGTTTAGGAGTGCGGCTATGCTTTTTTCTTCGGCCTCGGGTGTTTCTAGGGCGCCGAGGATGTCTAGCCACATGAAGCGGTAGGCCATTCTTAGAAAGTCTGTTTCGGTGATAGCGCGGCGGATGATGGGGCGCCATTGGAGGCATCCGTCGGGGGCCATGGCGGATAGGTATACGTCGATGCCGTCCATGGCGGGTAGGTTGGGGAGCTGTTGGGGGTCGTTTCCTTCTTTAAGGCGGAGACGCCATTGGGCTATGGCGTGGATTTGTTCGGGGGTTATGGTTTGGGGTTCTTGGGTGAGAGGAAGCTTTCGGGCGGACTCGACGGCTATGTGTCCGTCGCCGTAGGGTCCTGTTTCGCGGAAGTGGACGTAGCCGACGGAGACGAGTAGGACGGGGCATTGGGAGGCGGCGGCGATGTGAGAGGTGCCCATGCCGTCGCCGATGATGAGGATGATGTTGCGGGGGGGGGCGGCGGCGGCTGCGACCTGGGCGGGCTGCGTGGCCTGGGCGTGGAGTGTTGCGGCGCTCAGGCATGCGGCGAGGACGGCTATTGCGAGTTTCATGATGTGCTCCCTCGGGGAATGGTAGAAACGCGCAAGGGACGTTGCGTTGTGGGCGATTTTCGGCGTGGATACCCAGGTCATCAAGGGCGCGGAGGTGCTGCTCGATCAGCGGGACCGACACCCGAAGCCGCGCCGAGGATCGACTCGCGGATCCGGCGCATGAACCCGTGCGCGAGCGGGTCGTTGATGCGCATCGGGGCGGCTCGTGCCCGGGGTGATCCGAAGAGATCAGGCCAATGGAGCGGAGCGGACTCGAACCGCCAACTTCCAGCTTGCAAAGCTGGCACTCTACCAGATTGAGTTACCGCCCCGTCGGGAGAGATCGGCCAAGGCCGCCCGGACGCTGGAAAGTGGCGAGGGGCGGACTTGAACCGCCGACCTGCGGGTTATGAATCCGCCGCTCTAAACCAGCTGAGCTACCTCGCCAGACGCGTGGATCGTAACCCGCGCGCGGTTCGCAGACAACCGCCTACAGCCGCTCGGGTCCAAGCCACCACGGGCCCCGAGGTCTGGCCGCGCCCCTGCCTCAGCCCCTGCGTCGAGCACGCCACCAGGGACGATCACGCTCAGTCATCCACCCGCTCCAGCGTGAACTCCAGCACCGCGTAGCCGAAAATCTCGAAGTGCTCGACGACGATCTCGACCCCGCCGATCACCTCGCCCGGCGCAGAGACCTCGAACGTGCCCGTGTCAACCGTCGGGCCGTGGTGCGTCCAGTTCTCCACCACCACCTCGCCGGCCACGATGACGCGGACGCCGTCGTCGCTGCGCATGGTGACCCGCCATCGACCGGCTTCGAGGGGAATCCGCGTGCGTGCGATCAGCCCGAAGTAGTCGCCACCGAGCTTCGCGTCCGTGATCTCGAAGGAAATATCCGCCTCGCTCGGCCCGCCCCAGCCGAACCCGAACCGGAGCGAATCGCTCGTGCCGTGGGACGCGGCGTCGGTCCCGGCGAGGGTCCGCCACGCGTCGAGGTCCGGCGGCGGTGTCGGCTCGTCGGCCTGCTTGGGCCACGTGAACGCGGCGATCTCCCACGTCGCAGCCACCATCGAACCGCTGATGGTCTGGATGCTCGGCCCTGAGCGCGATTCGATGGTGTAGGCGAACACGCCGGGCCGGGGCGCCTCAAGGATCACCCGGCCGGGACGACCGGGCTCGCTTTGCTCGACGCTGACTGTGAGACCGGGGGCATCGACGACGACCTCGTCGCGGTCGAGATTGTGCAGCGCGAACACTCGGCGGAATCCGCTCCGGTCCACCTCGCGCACCAGCGGGCCCTCATGGTCCCACGGGAACCACTCCGTCATGACGATCTTGTCGCGGCCGCGCAGCTCGGGGCGCGCACCCACGGGGCGGTTCGTGCCGTAAACCGTGTGGCTGGGACTCGGGATCGAGAACGCATCATCGGACTCGATCACACCGGCCCCACCCTCGACGCGGACATCCTCGGCGACATCAGTGAGGACGTTGCGTGTGAAGACCGTGGGATCGCTGTCGCGGAGATGGATCGCCAACTCATCGCCGTCGAACGTGTTGTCCGCGACGATGTTGTTCCCGGATGGGAGCATTCGCGCGCCCACGCCGTGCGCGTTGGCCCGTGCCCAGGGGCGCTTGAGGAGCCCCTCGTCGGGATCCCACCACAGGTGGACGCCGCACGCGTTGTCGCGGAACGTGTTCTGGAGAATGCGGTTGTTCCAGCCGTGCTCGATATTGACCCCGCCGCGCTCCAGCCCGTACCCGAACTCGCCGTGTCCG
>JADFOF010000069.1 GCA_022563015.1 Planctomycetota bacterium | reverse complement strand
GTCACGATCGGCTTTGTCCGCGGCCAAAGAAACGACCGACCCACTCATGGGCCGGCCGTCCGTGGAGAACGTGATGTCCGCCTTTGGGGTCAGCCGCCGCCGGACCGCCCCGCGAGTTTCCTGAGGAGCGCCCTGATCTCGGCCAGCTCATCGGCGAGCTCGTCGCGTTGGCGCTGCACATCGGCGAGCTGCTCCTTCAGTTGGGCGAGATCCTTCTTGATGTCCGAGTCCCCCGCGCCGCGGCGCGGGGCCAGCACGAAGACGCGATCGGGATCCTCGCCGTGCAGGAATGTCCATTGGACCTCATCGGGCGTCCGCCATGCGCGGTAGTTGAACTTTGGGAGACCTTCTCGCACATCCTCCATGGCCTCCACGAAGGCCTCGTGGACTCCCTCCATCACCTCTTCGTCGAAGTCGAAGTCGAACTCCTTGAATCTGCCCATGAAGTGCTCGACGGCCTTGTCGTCCCAGAACGCGCCGCGCGGTCCCGGCACGTCGAAGCGGAAAGCTCCGGGCTCGCCGATGCCTCTCACCTGAATGCCGAGATCATCGGCGTCGTAGGCTTCGAGCTCGATCTCGATCTCCCTGACGCTGTCGCCGCGAGCGATCTTGAAAACGATGTTGTCGCCCGGCTCTTTCTTGAGGAGCACGTCGTGGAGCTTCTCTTGTGTCGCCAGGCCGACGCCCTTGATGCGCAGGATCACGTCGTGCTCTTGAAGCCCGGCGTGCTCTGCGGGTAGCCCTTCGATAACACCGACGATCAGGATGCCCTCGCCCTCGTCGAGCTCAAACGCAAAGGCGGTGTGCTCATCTACGGATGACATCCGGATGCCGAGCATGACGGGGGGTGCCTGGGCCTGCTCGAAGAAGTTTGCGAAGATACGCAGGTCGGGATCACCGACGACTATCCCGCCGCCCATCGCCACCGGGACCGTCGCCACAATCTCGCCGTCCTCGTTGAGGATCGAGACTTTGCCGCCCTCGCGTCTGATGCGGCTCTTTGGAACCTTCTTGCCGTTGATCGTGGCTGTGACCGTGCCGTTCCTGATCTCGATCGTGATGGTGTCGTCGTCGATCTGCTGTGTGAAGAAGAGGCGGCTGCCGGCCTTGGAGAGTGCTTTGTCGTCTCCGTCGAAGCCGAACTCCCTGACCTCTCCGCGTGGGCCGATGATGCGGACCTCGGTCCGGACGTTCGTGCCGTCGTGGCCTCGCTCGATGCGCCTGATGACATGTCGATTCTTTCCGTCGGGGCCGACGATCACGACGTTGTCGCCGGCGAAATGGAGATCGCCGAAGCTCGCATCGCCGAGCCGGATCCCCTCGGGTCCGCCTCGGATGATGACGCGGCGCTCGATTTCGACCTGTTTTCCGGTGTTTTTCGAGCCCGAAGGCGGCGTGCAGGCGGCGGCGTCGCCACAGGCGATCATGCAGCACGTCTGCAAAGCACTGGCGTCCTTCTTGCCGTCCGGCGGGCACGCGCCGAACGCTGCGCCCGCGAACATCGTCAGCGCCATGCCGACGCCCGCGACACTCGCGCCGATGATCCTGTTGTTTTTCGTTGCGTTCACTGGTGAACCTCCCTTGGAGTGTGGTTTCGTTCGTCTGCGGCGAGTGTGGTCAGAGTGGATTGCTCAGCCGGACTTCGAACTTGATGGGGACCGAGATCCGACGCCCGAACTCGTCCTGACCGGAGCGATACAGCGTCCGCACGTGCGTGCGTTCGATGAACTGTCTCAGAAAAATCACTTCCAGCCCCTCGCCGTTCACCTCGGGCCGGGTCTCGATCAGGATGCGCTGGGGGATCTCCTCGATGACCTGGCCGGTGCGTCGCCCCTCGTCGAGGTAGCGCTGGATCGCCTGGTCGGGCGTGAGGTCGAGTATCCCGGCGCCGGCCCCGCGGAAGTCGGCGGGCGCAGAGACCCACGCCAGCACCAGGGTCGCCGCCACCGCCCAGCCCCCCCACGTCGTCACCACACGGATGCGCTGCGCGAAGCGGCGCTGGACGCCCGCCTCGACGGGGGCGTCGATGTCGTCGGCGGCAGCGATGGCCGACTCGACCGCACGGCAGAGCTCCGCGTGCTCGTGCTGCGCTTCGGCCAGCTCACGCCACACGCCGGCGTCGTTCTCACCGAGGCGGCGCAGCTGGGCCCAGTCGGCGTCGGTTGCCTGGTCGTCCACGACCCGGCTGATCAGCATGTCACGGTCGATCTCTTCCATCAATACGTCCTCTTTCTGTTCACTGCTCATCCGCCCGCACCATCTCGACGGGCATCGGCCCGCGCTCCCCGGCCTCGGCCAGCTCGCGGAGCAGCCGGCGCCCGCGGGCGATCCGCGTCTCGATCGTGGTCTCGGGCAGGCCGAGCAGGTGGGCGATCGCGCGGTAGCTCATGCCCCTGACAGCCCTGAGCAGGAGCGGCTCGCGGTATCCCTCGGGCAATTCCATCGCCAGGGCCAGCAGCCGATGAGCCTCTTCGCTGACCGACTCGTCCGGTCGCGCCCGCCCGTCCAGCCCTTCGTCCGATGCGTCCGGCGTGGGCGACTGGACGAAGCAGCGTCGATGGGTGCTGGCCTTTCGACCCGCGGCCCGTGCGGCGTTGATCGACACCGTCCGCAGCCAGGGCCTGAACGCCGACTCATCCCGAAGCTCTCCAATCGTCCGCACCAGCGTCATAGCCACGTCCTGCAGGAGGTCTTCCAGCTCGATCTCGCGGGGCTTGTGGGCGAGCAGGATGGCAGCCACCCACCGGCGATGGTGCTCCCACAGCCGACGGATCGCCTCGGACTCGCCGCGAATCGCCGCGGTGATCTCCGACCGACCTCCCTGGGTCTGAGACTCGATCAATCCGTTCTCCACGTCTCTTCACCCTCTATAGATGCGCCCCACCTCAATCCCCGTCGCGCCTGCACCACTCTCTTCTTCGAGGGACGGGTCTTGGTTCGTCCCGGCCGGATAATTGGCTTCAAGGCAACGCTATCGGGCCTTGGGAAACGCAGCCTCTTGTCCTATCCTCTGCCCCGAGCGGGCCGGACGCCACATGAACGCCCAGACCGATCCCAAACCGAAGAAACGCCGCACGGACGAGACCGCCACCATGTCGTTCGGCGACCACCTGGACGATCTGCGTCGGCGGCTCGTGCTGGCCATGGTCGGGCTGGTCCCGATCTTCGTGGTCGCTCTTGTGTTCGCCGACGAGGTGCTCGGGTTTCTGCTGCTGCCGCTGCAGGCCCAACTGCGGGCTAAGGACCTGCCGCAGATCATCCAGGCCACCGGCCCGATCGAGACCTTCGGCGCGTACGTGCGGGTTGCGTTCGTGCTCACGATCATCGCGGGCGGCCCGTGGGTCATGTGGCAGTTCTGGCTGTTCGTCAGGCCCGGGCTTCGCCTCCACGAACGGCGGTTCGCGCACGTGCTGATCCCGATGAGCGTGGCGCTCTCGGGCGCGGGCGTCGCGTTCATGTACTTCGTGCTGCTGCCGGTGGTGCTGGCGTTCTTCATCGGGTTCGGGTCGAAGATCGGCGTTCAGGCGGTCGCCGTTCAGCCGTTGCCGCCGGGCATTGTCCTGCCGGTAGTCCCGCTGCTGGACGCGGATCCCGAGTCGCCGACGATCGGCGCGTCGTGGATCAACCTGACGCTGCGCGAGTATCGCGTCTGCATCGGCATGGTCGAGGGCGAGCCGATCGTGCTCGGCATCCCGCTGAAAAGGCACAGCGGGATCGCGCAGCAATACCGCGTGAGCGAGTACGTCAAACTCGTGTTTCAACTCGCGCTGGCGTTCACGCTCGGCTTCCAGACGCCGATCGTCGTGATGCTGCTGGCGTGGTCTCGCCTGGTGCCGATCTCGTTCATGGCCAGGAACCGCAAGTACGTGCTGATGATCTGCGCGATCGCGGGCGCGGTGTTGACGCCGGCCGACCCGATCTCGATGATCCTGCTGGCGACGCCGCTGTACCTGCTGTACGAGTTCGGGATGGTTCTGGCGCGGTTCCTGACGCCCGAGCGGATCGCGCGCGGCTTCGGCCGGGGCGACGCGGGGCAGACGTGAATCGGCTCCTGGCCAGACTGCTCGGCAAGGGCGCCGCAGCCGCGGTCCGGGGACAGCACCCCAGCGAGACCGATGTTCAGATGATGCGCCGGGCGCTGGACTTGGCCAAAGAAGCCGCGGCGATGGGCGAAGCGCCCGTCGGGGCGGTAGTGTACGAAACCGACTCTGGGCGGGTTGTGGGCGAAGGCTCCAATCGGCGCGAGATCGACAACGACCCGGCCGCACACGCTGAGCACATCGCCATCCGCGCCGCAGCCAAGCGCATCGGCGACTGGAGGCTGAACCACTGCACGCTCGCGGTCACGCTCGAGCCGTGCCCGATGTGCGCCGGGCTGATCGTGAACGCCCGCGTGGGGCGGCTGGTGTACGGAGCGGCCGACCCCAAGGCCGGTGCGGTCCAGACGCTGTACCAGATCACGACCGACGAAAGGCTGAACCACCGGGTCGAGGTGGTCGCGGGCATCATGGCCGACGAGTGCGCGCGCGTGCTGAGCGCGTTCTTCAGGGATCTGCGCCGACGATGAGCGAGCGGTTGCGCGCCAACGAGGCACGACCGGAAGGGAGTGCTCCGGGGCGTGACCATCGTGACATGGGTCGTCGAACCACCGCTCCCTGCCGGTCGCGGCTCGTATGGGATCGCCCGTTACCCCCGGTCGCCGACGAGGGCGGCGTTGGTGGGGAAGCGTTCGATCGCGGCGAGGAGCTGCTCGACCTGCTGGTGGGGTTGCATGTTGATCAGGCGTCGGCGCAGCGCGGTCATCGTCGCCAGTTCCTTTTCGCCCATGAGCAGGTGCTCCTTGCGGGTGCCGCTGCCGGCCAGATCGATGGCGGGGAAGACGCGGCGTTCGGAGATCTTGCGGTCCAGGACCAACTCCATGTTCCCGGTGCCCTTGAACTCCTCGAAGATGACCTGGTCGCCCTGGCTTCCCGTGTCGACGAGGCAGGTGGCGATCATGGTGAGGCTGCCCGCCTCTTCGGTGTTGCGGGCCGACCCGAAGATCCGCTTGGGCACCTCGAGGGCTCTTGAGTCGATGCCGCCCGAGAGCGTGCGCCCGCTCGAGGCGTGCTTGCGCGAGCGGTTGAAGGCGCGGCCGAGGCGCGTGATCGAGTCGAGCACCACCACCACGTGCTTGCCCGCCTCGACCATCCGCTTGCACCGCTCCATGCACATGATGGAAATGGCGATGTGGCGCTCGACGTCGTGGTCGTTGCTCGAGGCCAGGATCCGGATCTGTTCGCTCTTCCAGGGCTTGTCCCACGGGGTGTTGGGCGCGCCCTGGAGCGATCGGCGGAAGTCGGTGACCTCCTCGGGCCGCTCGTCAACCAGGAGCACGATCACATGCACGTCCGGGTAGTTGCGCAGGATCGCGGTGGAGATGTCCTTGAGGAGGGTGGTTTTGCCGGCCTTGGGCGGCGAGACGATCAGCCCGCGCTGGCCGCGCCCGATGGGGCAGAACAGGTCGATCAGGCGACAGCTGGGCGGGCACCCGTCGTATTCGAGCACCAGCCGAGGCTGGGGATCGATCGAGGTGAGCTCCTCGAAGGGCTTGCGCCGGTTGTACTCCTCGGGTTCGAGGCCCTCGATGGCGATGAAGGACTCGACGACGGGGCGTGACTGCGGCTTGGAGCCATTCTTGCGACGCCGACGCCTGGGCTTGCGGTTGACGACCTCGACGGTGACTTCAAGGCCCGAGCGCAGGTTGAACCGCTCTCCCATCGCCAGGGGGACGAACGGATCGTCGGCGCTCTCGACGAGGGTCGTGCCATTGAACTGGCGTATTCGACCCTCGGCGCGCTGAGGCCATTCAAGGATACCAGTCAGCGTGGTCATCGAAGTGAGTTGAGCTGTATCGCGTCTCCCATCGACGGAGCGAGAAATATTCGCATCCTGTCCGCCGGTGGGGATCGGCCGCTGGGCGACCCGTTGAGCAATCAGAGCAGCGCCCCGACCCGATGTCAAGCCTGCCCTCAGGGATATGGTCTGCCCCACCAGCCCATCGGACGATTCCGCCGAGGGATTCACCATCCACCGGGCCAGGCCTGTGGAGCGAGGCGCGTGGGTCCGAATACGCTACACTGGCTCGCGACGTGGGCACGCGGCCCGGGGCTCGCTCGTCTTCACCTCCTGGTGGCGTCTGAATCTCTCTGGGGAGGACTATGCAGATCGTTCGGGGCATCCCGGTTTCGCCCGGAATCGTTATCGGACGGATCTTCGTCCTGGACGACGAACGGCTCCGGATCGCCCCCAGGCACATCAGGCCCGATGAGATCACCGACGAGCTCGAGCGCCTGGAGCGGGCGCTGCACGCCTCGGTCGAGGAACTGCACGAGCTTCGCGACGTGGCCGAGGTCGAGCTGGGCCATGACGCGGCGGCGATCTTCACCTTCCACGTGGGGGCGCTGAGCGACAAGACGCTGACCGACCCGATGCGCGTGAAGATCCGCGAGGAGCACTTCGCCGCCGAGTACGCTGTCTACCGCATCATGCGCGACTGGGCGGAGCGCTTCGCGCGGATGCCCAACGCGGCGTTCGCGACCAAGATCGACGACGTGCGCGACCTGTCGGCGCGCGTGCTGAGGCACCTGATCGGGGAGCACCAGAGCCGACTGGACCAGCTCGACCACAAGGCGGTCATCATCGCCAGCGATCTGACGCCGTCGCAGACCGCCGGGTTCGACCGCTCGAAAGTGGCGGCATTCGCGACCGACTTCGGTGGGCGGACGAGTCACACCGCGATCGTCGCCAGGGCGCTGGGAATCCCCGCGGTGGTCGGGTGCAACTCGCTGGGGGCGATCGCAACCGACGGCGTGAGCGTCATCGTCGACGGCGACCGCGGGGTCGTGGTCGTCGATCCGGACGACGCAAAGCTCGACGAATACAGGTCGTATCGCGAGCAGCGCCGGCTGGAACAGCTCACGCTGGACGAGGTCGCCGACCTGCCCAGCCGCACGCGCGACGGCGTCGATATCCGGCTTCTGGGCAACATCGAGTTCGCCGACGAGATCTCGGCGCTGCTGGACGCGGGGGGCGAAGGGGTCGGGCTGTACCGCACCGAGTTCCTCTACCTGACCAGCGACACCGAGCCGACCGAGGAGGACCATTACCACGCCTACACGCGGTGCGTCGAGCTGCTGGACGGGCGCGAGCTGGTCATCCGCACGGTGGACCTCGGGGCGGATAAATACACGCAGGAGCAGTTCGAGACGCCGGAGCGAAATCCGTTTCTCGGCTGCCGATCCATACGGTACTGCCTGCGAAACCTGCCGATGTTCCGCCGACAGCTGCGGGCGATTCTGCGTGCGTCGGCGGTCGGGCCGATCAAGGTCATGTTCCCGCTCATCACCTCGACGGCGGAGTTCCGACAGGGCAAGTCGCTCATCCGCGACGTGATGGAAGAGCTCGCGGAGGAAAAGATCCCCTTCGACAGCACGATCAAGATTGGAATGATGGTGGAGGTTCCGTCGGCGGCGATCCTGGCGGACGTCTTCGCCCGGGAGGTGGATTTTTTCTCGATCGGGACCAACGACCTGGTTCAGTACACCCTGGCGGTGGACCGAACCAATGAGCGGGTCGCGGATCTGTACAATCCGGCCCACCCGGCGGTGCTCAGACTGATCCGCGAGGTGACTCGGGCGGCCCGTCGGCGGGACGTGCCCGTCTCGTGCTGCGGCGAGTCGGCCTCGGAGCCGGGCATGGCCATGTTGCTCATCGGCATGGGCCTGCGTACCCTCTCGGTGACCGCATCGGCGATTCCGGGTCTCAAACGGCTGATCCGGAGCGTCAGCACGTCCCAGTGCGAGCGGATCGCCAAGAAGGCGATGACGTTCGATTCAGACACTCAGGTCACCACATACTTGCGTGACCAGTTGCAGAAAATAATTCCCGACCCGTTCGAAGGTCGTGCCTGAGAATCGCGGAGCTGAGACGTTCAGCCTCCCGCCGAGTCGGGAAAAAAGAACTTTGGTGTCGCGAATCGCGGCGTGCACCCGCCCCGCTTTGCCGGCCGACCTCGCGTCGGGCCGCCGGGTCGCATCGCACACGCCACACCACTGCGCCAGCGACGGATCGCGGTTCGTGACGCTTGAACCGTCAAGATGCCTGCCCGGAGACCGGGGCGGATTCCGCCTCGACGATGTCTCCGCGGCCGCACTTCGCTCGCGCTGTCAATGCGAGAACTTTTATGTCCACAACTCAGATGCTCATCAACTATGTCCCCGGCGAGGAGTGCCGTGTCGCGCTGGTCGAGGACGGTCGGCTCGAGGAGCTGCACGCTGAATCCAGCGCCGCCGCCTCGCGCGTCGGCAATATCTACCTCGGCGTCGTCGCCAACGTCGAATCGGCGATCCAGGCGGCGTTCGTCGATTTCGGCGTGGAGCAGCACGGGTTCCTCCACGTCACCGACCTCCACCCGCGCTACTTCCCCGGCGAAGACGTGGAGACGACCGAGCGGGTCGGCCACAAGACCCCGCGCCGCGAACGCCCGCTCCTCCAGAAATGCCTCAAGAAGGGGCAGGAAGTCGTGGTCCAGGTGCTCAAGGAGGGCGTGGGCACGAAGGGACCCTCGCTGACCAGCTACGTCTCGATCCCCGGTCGGCACCTGGTCATGATGCCGCAGATGGACCGCGTCGGTGTCTCGCGCAAGGTCGAGGACGAGCAGATCCGCCGGAAGATGCGCGAGGTGCTCGACCAGCTGGACCTGCCCGAGGGCTTCGGGTTCATCATCCGCACAGCCGGGCTTGACCGGACCAAGGCCGAACTCAAACGCGACCTGGCCTACCTGCAGCGCTTGTGGAAGGACATGGAGGCGCGACGGAGCCAGGGCTCCGGGCCGCGACTGCTCTACACCGAGTCGGACCTGCTCGTGCGCGCCCTGCGCGACCTGACCACCACCGAATGCACGGAGATCGTGATCGACAATGAGCAGGCGCTGGCCCGGGCCGCGAAGTTCAGAAAGATCGTCGCGCCGCGATCGCAGACGAAACTCCTGCATTATCAGGGGCAGACGCCGATCTTCCACGCGTACGGCGTGGAGGAGCAGATCATCAACATCCACTCGCGTGAGGTGCCGCTGCCCTCGGGCGGGCGGCTGGTGATCGACCAGACCGAAGCCCTGGTCGCGATCGACGTGAACTCGGGCAAGAGCCGATCCGCCCGCGACGCGGAGACCAACGCCTACAAAACCAATCTCGAAGCGGTGGACGAGATCTGTCGGCAGCTCAAGCTGCGCGACCTCGGCGGCGTGATCATCCACGACCTGATCGACATGCGCGACGGCAAACACCGCCGCGAGATCGAGGCCCGATTCCGCGAGCGTCTTCGGCGAGATCGCGCCAAGAACACGATCCTGCCGATCTCGAACTTCGGCATCCTGGAGATGACGCGGCAGCGGATCCGGTCCAGCCACGAGGCGCTGCACTTCACCGATTGCCCGACCTGCCGGGGCCGCGGGCTGGTTCAGCGTGCCGAATCGGTCGCGGCCGACGCGCTGCGCGCCCTGGCGGCCCTGCTCGACCAGCCGCGCGTGGCGCGGATCGAGCTGGTCGTCTCGCCGCGCGTCGCCGGCGAGATGCTCTCGAATCGGCGGCACAACATCACGCGGCTGGAAAAGATCGCCAACAAGCACGTCGATGTTCGCGTGAGCGAGACGCTGCCGACCGACCGCGTCGGGTTCTACGCCTACGACGCCAACGGCGCCGACATCGAGATCGACAGCCTGCCCAAGTCGGCCAAGAAGGTGAACGCAGAGCCGTGGCAAGGCGACACGAGCGAGCAGTGGGTCATCGACGCATCCGATGAAGCCGCGGCGATCGAGCATGACGAGGACGGGAGTGCATCCGACGGGTTGGCCACTGCGGACGGGCACGACGAGTCGGCCGCGCCCGCGAAGAAGAAGCGGAAGCGTCGTCGGCGACGGGGCCGAAGATCCTCCGACAAGCGCGACACGGACGAGTCGGCGTCGGCCGCACCGGCCGATCAGCCGGACACGCCGACCAAGGCCTACGCCGAAGCCGCACTCGAGCCGAAGGACGAGGCAACTGATAACACGATCGCATCTGGCGGTGAACAAGCCGACGACGATGCGACACCCAAGCCGAGGAAGAAGTCGCGCCGTCGGGGTCGGCGGAAGAAGAAGTCCAGCGCCGGTGATTCTCAGCCGGTCGGGGACGCGAATCGCACGGCCCAGGTGGACCCATCACCCGCGCCGCCCGATGTGCCGCCCCATGGCGATTCCGCTGGGTCCATCCAGGCGGCGGCGACTCCCGATGCCGTGAGCGAGGGCGCCCCGAACGCCGCGCCGGCCAGGAAGAAGTCCAGAAGGCGAAAGAAGAAAACGACACGGCGCGAGGGCGATCCCGAGACGGCGAATCAAAGCCCGCAGCCTGTCGCCTCGGACGGGCCGGAGACTCCCGATGCGGCCGGCGATGAGACACCACCGCGAAAGCGTCGCTCCCGGTCGAGGAGGACGAAGAAGGCGGCAGCGCCCGAGGCCGAGCCCGGTGACGCCGCTGTTGACAGTGCGAGCGGTCAAACCAAGCCCAAGCCGCTCCGCACGCTGTACGCCTCGCGCCGAAAGCTGACCGCGAGCGAGCGGGCCCGCCACGCGCAGGAGGATTGACCGCATGCCGGGCGGCCGATGCCGAATCCTCGTGCTCGGGTCCACCGGGTCGATCGGGCGTCAGACGCTCGCCGTGATCGATCATCTCAACAGGCTGCACGAGCAGGGGCGCTTCGCGACGCGGTACGAGGTGGTTGGTCTGGCGTGCGGGAGCGGGGCTGAGGCATTGTCGCGCCAAGCCGAGACGCACGGCGTCACTCGGGTCGCCGTCGCCGACGAGCGGGCGGCGCTGAACGCGGGCACGGTGTTTCGCGGCCCGGGCGCGGCGGAACGTCTCGTGCGCGAGACGGAGGCGGACCTGGTGGTATCGGCGATCGTGGGATCGGCCGGGCTGCCCGCGACACTCGCCGCTGTCGAACTCGGGCGCGACGTGGCGCTGGCGAACAAGGAGTCTCTGGTCGCGGCGGGGTGTCTGGTGGTGCCGGCGGCGCGGCGCAGCGGATCGCGTCTGCTCCCGATCGACAGCGAGCACGCGGCGATCTGGCAGTGCCTGCAGACCGCCGCCGACGCGCCGCTCTGCCCGCCGTGCGACCCGGGCCCGATCGCCCGCGTGGTGTTGACCGCGTCGGGCGGTCCGTTCCGCGGGCGTACGCCCGAGCAGGTCCACGACGCGACGCCCGAGCAGGCGCTGGATCACCCGACCTGGAGCA
>JADFOF010000068.1 GCA_022563015.1 Planctomycetota bacterium | reverse complement strand
CGGCCAAGCAGCTCTCCGCGGGTGGGATGGGCGGCCTGATGCCCGGGCTCGAGGGCGTCCCCGGTATCCGCACCCGGGGCTCGACGAAAGCGAGCAAGGGCCGATTCAAGCCCAAGCGCCGACGGAAATGATCCGACTGCCCAGCCCGCCCGGCTTCGCCCAATGCTGATGCGGCCGCACCGGAGTGATCGCCCCGCGCGAAGATCGCACAGCGCTGCGGCGAGAGCCGGGCGGATGCGCTCGATCTCTCGCCTGTCCGGGGCACGCGGGGGCGTGGGCGCTTGTCAGAACCCGCGCGGGCAGGCCAATACCGGAGGGGGGACTCGAACCCCCACGGGTGTTACCCCAATGGATTTTGAATCCATCGCGTCTGCCAATTCCGCCACTCCGGCGATGGGGGCATGGTAGCCCGATCCGCGCCGAGCCTCGAACGCTATCGGCCCGGGGAGGGGGCATCGGGCAGCGTTTCGGCGCCGTCGGCGGGCGCGCGTCCGAGCGCGCACACGAGCGTGGCGATCGCGGTCCCCACGACCAGGTGCCACGGCCACGCGATTCCCTGCGTGTGCCTGAGCCACGGGTAGCGGAAGAGGACCGCTTCACCGACCGCGTTTGACCAGAGCATCGGCCACAGCTTCATCGCCAGCGTGACAAGCAGGCCCACCAGCAGGGCGGCCACAACGCTCTGAGCATTGCCTCGCCGTGTGAACAGGGCGACGAAGAAGACCGCGAGCAGCCCGCTGTAGGCCAGGGCCATCACCCCGATGGCGAAATCGATCAGCGTTTCCTGGCTCGCCCGCTGCCAGTACGTGCACACCGTGGCGAACCCGGCGAGCAGCACGCCCCACACGATGATCCCGATCCGGCCGGCTGCAACGTAGTGGCGCTCGGGGCGACCGGGCCGACGAGGGCGGTACACGTCGTTGACCAGACTCGATGACATCGCATTGAGCGCCGAGTTCAGGCTCGAAAGCCCCGCGGCGAACAGCCCGGCCATCATCAGACCCGCCATGCCCGACGGCATCTCGTTCAGGATGAACTCAAGGAATATCTTCCGCGTGTCATCCGAGGGTGCGGCCGGCGCGTGCTCACCCATGAGCTGCGGCTGCTGGTAGAACACGAACAGCAGCAGCCCGAGGAACAGGAACAGCCCGACAGCGGGGATCCCGACGAGCGTGGCGGCGATGAGCGACCGGCTGCTCTTGCGGGCCGACTTGCACGTCAGCAGCCGCTGCACCATGTCGTTGTCGGTCCCGTTGGACGCGATTCCAAAGAGCGAGAACGCGACGACCGCCGTGACAAGCGTGAAGGCCGCCGAGGCGTCAAACCCGAGGCCCGGCGAGGCAGGGTCCAGCCCGAGCCGAAGAACGGTGAGCTTCGAGCCACCATCCGGCCCGGCGGTGCGGAGCACCGAAAGCAGTTCGTTCATGCCGCCGGGGATCCGGTCGAGCAGCACGACCACGGCGACCATGGCCGCACCGAGATACAAGACGGCCTGGATCACGTCGGTCCAGATGACACTCCGGATCCCGCCGACCAGCGTGTAGAACACGCCGACGACGGCCATCACCGCGATACAGACGATGACGTGGGCAACCTCCATGTCGCCGAACAGGATCATCGCGGCGGCGAGCGAGACGATGTACAGGCGGGCGCCGCTGGCGACGACCCGGCCGACCATGAACATCCACGCGGTCGACGTCCTGGCCGATGGACCGAAGCGCCGTTCGAGCAGGCCGTAGGGTGTGGCGACCCCGTGCCGATAGAACGCGGGGATGAACACGAATGCCACGACCAGCGCCGCGATGATCATCCCGATATTGGTCGAGAGGTAGGTGAGATCGCCGCGATAGGACGATTCGGGCGCGCCCAGGAACGTCGCCCCGGACTGCGTCGTCGCCAGAACGGAGATCGCCACCGCCCAGACGGGCATGCTGCGGGCGGCGAGGAAGTAGTCGGCGGTGTCCTTCTGCCTGCGCCGGGCGAACCAGAACCCAGACGCGGCCAGGAGCGCGAAGTACGCGCCCAGGACAACCCAGTCCAAGCCGTCCAATGAGCTTTGGGCGAGCGTCAAGCGACGCCTCCTGCACGCCGCCGCGACGAATCACAACGCGACACCAGATCCCGAGCCGCGTTCAGTCCGGCGGTCTTGCGGGGTGGCTCGATTCCTAGGTGGCCGAGGCCAGGATCACGATCTCGACGCGACGGCTCGCCTCCTTGCTGGGCCTGGTTTTCGCCGTGCCGAACGCCGCGGAGTAGATCCGAGCGTTCTTGACGCCTTTCTTGACGAGATAGTCCTCGACGGCCATGGCACGTTCGGCGCTGAGGCGTTCATTCGTGCCCCACTTGCTCTTCTTGATGGGATCGGTGTCGGTGTAGCCCTCGACGCGGATGCCGTTGGCGGCGTAGGTGGAGTTGAGCACGCGGGCAATCTGCTCGAGCGTCTTGCGGGCACCTGGCCTGATTTCGACCTTGCCCGACGAGAAGAGCACGTCGCCGGCGATGGCCACGACGACCTCGCCCTGGGCGTTTCGGCTGGTGGTCACGCCGGTCATATCACCGAACCCCGTGCCGCCCGCGCCCAGGCGCAGATTCTCGTCTTCGAGCGTGGCGACGCGCAGGCTGGCGTCGTTGAGCGCTTCCTGCTGGGCGAGAACGCGGTCGCGGAGCTCGCGATTCTCGCGCAGCAACGCGCCCTCGCTGCCCCCGCCGGTGCCCGCGCACCCCGCCAGACCCAGGCCCATGAACCCGCAGAGCCCGACGGCTGCCATGTGACGGACGCTCAGGATCCCCGTGCCGATTCGATACGCCATGCGTGACCTCCTTGTCATCAGTATTTCGGGTCTCGGCTCCGCCGGACCACCTGCTGCACTTGACCGACCTCGCCCCGGCCGCGAGCGCCCTTGGGCGGACCGCGGCTGACGGCGAAACTACGGGATGTATATCGGCGCGTAGGGGGGTGTTTGGATCAAAGCATTCAGCCCAAGTTGCACGAGCGGCTTGCCCAGCAGCACAGCCAGGGTCGCCAGCGCGAGATACGGGCCGTACGGCATGGTCCTCGAAAGCCCCTTGCCCAAGACGACCGCGAGCAGCGTCCAGATGAGCCCGATCGGGGCGGCGATGAAGAACGCAACCGTCGCGTCGATCCACCCCAGGCACGCTCCCACCGCGGCCATGAGGTGCACATCGCCCAGGCCCATAGCCTCCTTGCCGAAGGCGAGTGAGCCGAAAATGCGGACGGTCCAGACGACCCCGCCGCCGACGAGATAGCCCAGGCAGACCCCGGAGAGCACCTGGATCCAGAGCGCGGGAAGCGGTCCGCGGGCACCGAACCACGCCTGGGCGGCAAAACCAGCCGCGACGACGCCCAGCAGGCAGGGCGTGAGAAAGACGAGCTCCTTGAGCACCTCCCGACGGGCGTGCGGGTACTGGATCCAGAGCTCGGGCGTGTCTGGCGCGGGTGCGCGAGCCGGATCGTCCCGATCCGGATCCGGGGACGGGGACGGGGGAGAATCCTGGGAAGGGACCGGGGCGGGGACGCCCCGGCTCGCGAGGGTTTCGCGCTCCCAGTCGTCGTAGTCCTCGAAACTCCGCCGGATGAGCCCGAACCTGAGCAGGAGCAACGCCAGACCGAGCCCCGCGATGCCGCCGAACGGCAGTGCCACCAGCCAGCGACGGTCCGCCGTCCCGAGCGTGGGGATCGCCCACTCCCAAGGCCAGGCCGGCGGCGGCGTCCACCAGCGCACGTCCGGCAGGAAATACAGGCTCTTGAGGTCGATGCTGTAGCGTGAATCGAGCCAGACGGCCCAGAGGGGGTGCGCGATGACTGCCACCAGCGTGGCGGCCCAGGGCAGGGGCAACGGGATCTGAAAGGTCTTGGCATCCACGACCGTCATCCCCGCCAGGCAGCCGATCAGGAACAGGTCGATGGCGATGATGCCCCAGACGTGCTCGGGTCCCAGCTGCGACCAGACCGGCCGGACCTGCCCCCAAGGCACCCCAAGCCAGACGAGGTCCGGCGGGAGCATCGTGAAGGCCACGAACACGACGCCGAAGATCAGGGCGACCGCCGCCTCGACCAGCGGGTACTCCGGCGAGATCGGCTTGCGGCAGTACCGGCACTTGCCCCTGAGCATGAGCCAGCCGAGAACCGGGATGTTGTCGTACCAGGCGAGCCTGTGGTCGCATTTCGGGCAGCGCGACGACCCGGTGACGACGCCGAGCCCGAGCGGCAGGCGGTAGGCCAGCACGTTGATGAGCGACCCGAAGCAGGCGCCGAAAGCCATGACGAAGACGACCCACGTCGCCTTGAGCACAAAGCCCCACATCTGGTAGTTCTGCATCAGCGTGCGGTGTCCCGATCGTCCGTGTCCGGGGAGTCATCCTTCGGCCCTGCGCCGGGCTCGAGCAGGCGCTGTGTGATATCTTCGACCCGCTGCTCGACCCGCTGAAGAATCTCGCGGCAGCGTGCGAGCAGTTTCATGCCCCGCTCGAACTGCTCGATGGAATCTTCGAGCCCGATCTGGCCGCCCTCGATGCGATCGGTGATGGCCTCGACCTCGGCGATGGCGTCCTGGAACGCTGGCTGAGGCGGCTCACCCTCCTCCTGGACGCCGGGCGTTGGTTTGCTCTTGCTCACAGCGAGACCTTACCCGCTCGGGGCGAACAGGTCCATGGGCGTACCGGGTTGGCCCTCCTCCATCGCGCCCCGCTCCGAGACGATCGACTCGAACCGGCCGTCGGCCAGGCGCGTCACCACAGTCTGGCCGGGGACCGCCTGCGCCGCGCTGCGGAGGATTGTCCCGTCCGGCCGGGTCGTGATCGAGAAGCCCCGGCCCAGGACCGCGGTTGGATTGACAGCGGCGAGACGGCCCTGGGCCGCGTGCAGCGCCCGCAGCGCCCCTTCCAGCCGCGCCGCGATGGCTCTTTGCGGAACGGCCGGAGCGACCTGCGCTCGCCCGGCACCGACTCTGGCCCGTATGAGGGTGACCAGCCGGGCACGCAGCGCAATGAGCCGCTCGGACCGCCGGGCGTGGGCGGTCGCGGGGTGCTGTGCAGCCAGTCGGGCCGCCGCACGCTCGATCCTGGCGACGGCGTCGCGAACCCGGTGCGCCTGGAGAACCGTCAGGTGACGGGCGGCCCATGTGCGCCGCTGGCCCGACCCGTGCAGGGCTCGCTTCATGCCCCCGGTGAGCCGACGCCGCGCCGCATCGATCTGTTCGAGCAGCGCGGTGCGATCGGGCGAAAGCCGCATGGCAGCCTGGGTGGGCGTGGCGGCCCGCTCGTCGGCGACCAGCTCGGCGATGGTTGTGTCCGTCTCGTGCCCGATCGCCGCCACCACGGGGAGCTCGCAGGCGTGAATCGCCTCGGCCACGAGGCGGTCGTTGAACGCCGCGAGATCCTCGCGCGATCCGCCGCCGCGGGTCACGATGACGGCGTCAAGGCCGAGCCCGAGCCGACGCTCGCTCAGACTCCGCACGGCGCGGGCGATGTCGGCGACGGCGCGCTCCCCCTGCACACGCACGTCCACGACCGCGATGTCGATCGCGGCGCAGCGGCGGCGCATGGTGTCGAGCACGTCCTGGAGTGCGGCCCCGGCGGCGCTGGTCACCACCGCCACGCGCCGAGGGAAGACCGGGAGGGGTTTCTTCGTCCCCGGCTCGAACCAGCCCAGCGCCTTGAGCTGGGCATACAGCTCCTGGAACGCCTGCTCGTCCGCACCCACGCCCACCGGCTCGACCCGCTCGACGATGAGCGAGGTTCGGCCTCCTTTGGCGTAGAACTCGACGCGGCCGGTCACGACCACCTGCCGGCCGGACTCGGGCCGGAATCGCGATCGTCGCGCGGCGGATGCGAACATGACGCAGCTGATGACCGCGCCCTCGTCCTTGAGATCGAAGTACAGGTGCGTTCGCTCGCTCAGCGAGCTGACCTCGCCCACGACCCGCAGGCTCCTGGGAAAAGTCTCCGCCAGGCTCTCGGCGATCCGCGCGGCCAGGGCGGAGACGGTCAGCGGCGACGGCCGGCCCGAGGGCGCGGTCGAACCACTCCGCTGCACGTCGGCCAGATGCGATGGATCGAACGGGAGTCTTCCCACGCCGGATCGTAGGGGCACACGAGAACACGGCCGGGGCTTCCCTCATGCCCCGGCCGGTTCACCTCCGCGGCGCGGTTGCCCGCGCGGGGGAGTCTCAGTCAGCTGTCGTTGTCAATAGTCGCTTTGTCGCTTCCGGCGACGCGGTCATCTACGGGCTCGGCATCCGCGGCCCTGATGGTCTGGGCGCGGACGGACGGCGGCATGGAAATGCGAGTGTCCGGGCTCATCCGCCTGAAACTCACGACGCCGGTCGGTTCACCCGTTTCGTCCGCCCGGACCTGGAAGCGTGTCCGCTGGCGCTTGATCTCGTCGGGCACCACGATGATGCCGCGCGGCTCGGGGAGCGTGCGTCTGTCGACCGAAGTCTGCGACGCGGCCCGGCTGCGGAACGTGCGCACGCGGCCGACATACCCGTTGTCCTTGAGCCATTGCTTGCGCGCGGTTTCGAGGCGATCGGCGATCTTGTCAAGCCCTCGGGTGAAAGCGTTGGGGAACGTGCCGTCCGCGTCGTCGCTGACGTGCCCGACGCCGGGGTACATGATGGGCCGGTCCTCATTGAAGCCGTCGATGCGATGCCAGGGGTCGATCTCGACGGCGATGGGCGGCTCGAAGGGGAAGAGCCCGTCGATGTACACGATCGCCGTGCGATGGGCCTGATCCTGTGCGCCGTAGGCGGCGGCGCCGGGACCGTCGGCGGGCGTGCCGGCCACGAGGCTGCCATAGGCCGGATAGCCCATCCAGGTCGTGGCTGTCTGAGCGTTCGCCTGGGTGCAGGCGAGGGTCGCGAGGATCATTGAACTGGTTGCGATTGCTGTGTGTCTCATCTTCAATTCCCTTTCCCGGGTGCGCCGCGAGGCGTTCAGTGCGGGCGAGCCCGAGCGAACCATCCTGAATCCGGGACGGAGCGCCTCAGAATATAGAATGCAACCAGTCTTGACACAAACCAGCAAAAAACGAAGGAAACCGGCCGATACATCCGCTGCAATGCGTTGAGTCGATGCAATCGGGCTCAGTATCGGACCCGCCGGACACATGACTCAGCGCGAATCGTGGATCCGCACGCCGTTATCGGCCCGCCTCTCGGATGCGCATCGCGTCGCCCGCGGTCATCCACTCGTACGCGTCGATCACAGTCGCGATGTGAACACTGACACGGTGTTCAATGCGGACGAACTCCCGCGCCGACGCGCCCAGCGCGCGGGCACGGGCGGGATCGTCCAGCAGCGAGGCGATCGCCTGGGCCCACGTCGACGGGTCCGCCTGCGCGATGAGGTGCGCAGTCCGCCCGTCCTGCAGGTAGCCGAGGACGGGATCCGCGGCGGAGACGACGGCGAGCCCCGACGCCATCGCATCGATCGTCAGGCTTCGGAACTCGCCCAGAGCCTCGGGAATGACGAGCAGGTCGGCCCGCAGCGCCAGCTCCCGGCGACCTTCGAGCAGGGGTGTCAACGAGAAGCGAGATTCGAGGCCCAGCTTGCGAACGAGCGGCCAGATGTCCGCGCGGCGTGCGGCGTGCGCGTCGCAGAAGACCATGAGATCATCGTGCCCGGCGGCGACGCGCGCCAGCCCCTCAACCGCGGCGCCCAAGGCGGCTCTGTCCGAACCGGCGCCGCTCACCACGATCGCGGGGGCGCGTTCGGGCGCGAGGATCGACCTTGGTTCGGAGGGGCAGTGCACTCCCCACGGCGTGTGGCGAACGGAGACGCCATCCACCTCCTGGCGAACCATGCGCTCGAGGGTCGGGTCCGGGGTGAGCATGACCAGGCCGGCCAGATCGTGCGCCGCCGCCCGGATCGTTCCCGCCCGCCGTGTCATCGAGGCGCACCAGAAGTCGACGGCCAGGGCCGCGCCGGTCTGGCGCGCGACCTCGACCGCGAAGGGCCAGGCGTCGTCGAACGAGTGCACAACATCCGCGACGCGCTCGTCGGCGGCGCGCGGCAGGGCGTCCAGCCGCTCCACGAGGTGACGCGACCTGATCCCACGCGTCCACGGCAGCCCGTGCGACTCATACATCACGACCTGCGAGAAGACCTCGGCCTCGGTCGCCAGCGGAGAATCGGACGGGATCGCGTGCACGACCCGCACGCCCTCGTCGGCCAGACCGACTTCCAGCCGTTGCAGCAGCACCCGTTCGCGCGAGGAAAACGATCGGCCTGCCATGATGACGACTCTCATGTCTGCGCTCCCTGCGAATGGGCGGTCGATTCGGGCCTTGTCCAGGCAAGATCGGGAAGCCCCTGGGCGGCGTCGGCCAGCGCGGCGGTTCGCCACAGCCCGACCCAGTGCCCGGTGCGGATCTCCACCAGTGCATAGTCGCCCGCGGGCTCGTCCCTGCGAACAAGGTCGGGCGGCGGATCGTGCCAGGGCCACCAGGGTCGGACACCGTCCCGCGCCCCGGGGAGCTGCTCGAACTCGCCGGGGCGATCGATCGTCTCGTTGATGGTGACCAGGCGATCACCGCGGTCGCCCAGCCGGGGGATGCACTCGAGCAGCCCGCGCGTGTACGGGTGCATGGGATGCGCGAACAGATGGTCGACCCGGGCATACTCGACGACCCGTCCGGCGTACATGACGCAGACGATATCGGCGTTCTGCGCGACGACGCCCAGGTCGTGCGTGATGAGCATGATCGCCATGTCGTGCGCAGCCTTGAGCCCGGCGAGCAGCTCCAGGATCTGGGCTTGGATCGTCACGTCCAGGGCGGTGGAGGGCTCGTCGGCCAGCAGCAGCCTGGGCTTGCACGCCAGCGCCATGGCGATCATGACGCGCTGCCGCATCCCGCCGGAAAACTGGTGCGGATACGCGCGCAGACGCGAGGCCGGTTCGGGGATCCCCACGTCGGCCATGGCGGTGACGGCGATCGACCTCGCCTCGGCCCGCCGGACGTTCTGATGCAGTTCGATCGCCTCGATGATCTGGTCGCCGACGCTGAAGACCGGGTTCAGCGAGGTCATGGGCTCCTGGAAGATCATGGCGATGTCGTTGCCTCGGATGCGACGGATGGCGCCGTCGTCAATGTCCAGAAGATCGACAACGCGGCCGTCGCCAAGGCGGAAGTCGATCGTGCCGCGGTCGTACCTGCCCGGGGGCGTCGGGATCAGGCGCAGCGTGCTCAACGCCGTGACCGACTTGCCGCAGCCGGACTCGCCGACGACCGCCAGCGTCTGCCCGGGGTACACGCTCAGGCGCACGCCGTCGACCGCCTGGATGCGTGGCCCCTTGCCGTTGTCGAACGAGACGGCCAGGTCGGTTATGCGCATGAGGGGCTTGTCGGTGCTGGCCATCGAGCCCTGATTGGCGGTGTCGGGTTGCGTATCGGTGTTCATGGGCTAGCGCCTGGCCCGCTTGGGATCGAACGCTTCGCGGAGCCCTTCGCCGACGAAGTTCAACGCCAGCAGCGTCGTCGCCAGCAGCACGCACGGGAACAACAGCATCCACCAGTGCGACTTGTACGGGTTCAACTCGGCGAGCCCTTCGGCGGCGAGGTTGCCCCAGCTCGGCAGCGGGGGTTTCACACCGATGCCGAGGAAGCTGAGGAATGATTCCTGAAGGATGGCCTGGGGAACGCTGAGAGTGGCGTACACGACGATCGGGCCGACGAGATTGGGCAGGAGGTGCCGGAGGAGTTGTCGATGCACGGGGGCGCCCATGGCGCGGGCCGCCTCCATGAACGGCTGGGCCTTGAGGCTGAGCACCTGCCCGCGAATCACGCGCGCCATCGTCAGCCAGCTCACACCGCCGATGGCGAGCAGGAGCACGAGCACGTCGTACGTCGTGCGCCGGCCCTCAGAGATTTTCCTGGGCGGATAAGTGAGCGAGGCGGCGGCTGCGAGCATCTCGCGGTTGGTTTCGAAATCGGACAGCCAGGTGTCGGCATCCGCGCCGACGGGCCGCCGTGGGGTCTCTTCTCGCTGTCCTTTGTCACGCTCCCATTCGGCCGTCAGGGCGTCCAGGGCGAGTTCCTGAAAACGAGCGCTCGGCTCGAACTGCAGGGACAGGAATGCCCGGACATCATCGCGCGTCGCGCTGCGCTGCGGCGATGAGATCAGCGACGCGGCCGTCGATTGAACCCACCGGTACCGGGTCTTCTCGCGGCTGATGTGCTCGTCGAGCACCGCGTCGCTCGCCACGGCGAGCAGCACGACGAGCAGGATGTACGGCAGGCCGAAGAGAATGTCGACGATCCGCATCATCACGGCGTCGACCTTTCCGCCGGCGTACGCGGCGAGCGAGCCGTACACCGTCCCGATGAACACGGACAGCAGGGCCGCGGCGAGCCCGATCGTGAGCGAGATCCCGCCGCCGGTCAGACACCGGACCGCCAGGCTTCGCCCCAGCGTGTCCGTGCCGAGCAGAAACCTGGGCCAGTGGCGTTTGAGATCGTGGTGCATGGGCCCCTCGATCGCGCCGAGCACGTCGGCAGTGCTCGCTTCGTGCTCGTCGGCGATCTGCTGGACGGTCTGCGCGTCCACCGCGCGGTTGAGGCGGAGCTTCTCCTCACGGTCCTTCCATGGCCACCACCCGGGCGAAAGACGCGCGGTGGCCTCGGGATCACCCTGATTGAACTTGAAGGGCCCTCTCGAAAACGCCGGCTGTCCACGGGTGTCGAGAACCTGCTGCCCGTCCTGATCCAGCACCGGGACCAGCGTTCGAGAGGTGGTCCAGGGGAGGCTTCCCAGGCAGACGAGAAGCATCAAGGCCAGAAAGACCATCCCCACCATGCCGCCGAGACTCCGCGTGAGCGGGTTGTCGCGCGCGATCGGAGGCGCCGCAAGAGCCGGGATGGATTGCTCAGCCATAAGTGCGACCACGATACACGCCCGACGGCGGCGAGTGCAATCGTATGCTCATGCCGCCGACGCACTGCGGGCCCGCCCCGAACGCTTCGCCCAGATCGGGAGAATCCAGAGGTAGAGGCCTGTGAGCAGCAGGCACAGCAGGATCAGCCCGTTGGGCAGGAAGACCCACAGCTTGGCTTTCTCGTGAAACCAGCTCCCGTCGTGGATCGACTCGATCAGATCCGAGCGCCTGTACTTGACCTGGAGAACCTCGCCGGTGGCGGTGTCCACCTGCACCTCCCATCGCGTCTTGCCGCGCACCTTGACGATGCCCTGTCCCGGCCGGACGTCCAGACGGTCGATGTCCGCCCAGGACTCGATCTCGGCCTCGGGCACGGCGGAGGCCGCGGCGAGAATGGCGTCGAATCCGATCGTCGGCACGTCGGCTTCGCCTCGCTGCGTGGGC
>JADFOF010000411.1 GCA_022563015.1 Planctomycetota bacterium | reverse complement strand
GGCGGCCGATGGACTGGGCGGGTTTGCCAGTGATGCGGGTTGGGTGGTGCTGTTGCTGGGCGTGGCGCTGGCGGTTCAGATTGCGTTTGTGGCGTTTGACGGGGTCATTACGGGTTGCCACCGCTGGGGGCTTCATAACGGTATCACCGCCGGTTATTATGCGATCAGTGTGGCCGGAATGATCGTAGCCCTAGTGCGAGGTTGGGGGCTGGCAACCCTGGCGGGAGTCTATTTGTGCGGCGTCGTGCTGGCGGAACTGACGCGCCTGGTCGCGGCGTATCGTGTGTGTCCGGAGCTGCGCGTACGGTTGGGGCTCGCTCGATGGAGCATGACACGCAAAATGGTCGCGTTCGGCGGCAAGACCTTTGTGCCGCGCATCGCCGAACTGCTCTCGAACCAAACGGCAAGCATCTTGATACTTGCCTACCTGGGCCCAGCGGCGCTGGCGGTCTATTCGCGGCCACGGAGTTTGGTTCTTCACGTGCGAACATTGGTCGGGAAATTGGCCTGGGTGCTAACGCCCACCGCAAGTTCGCTGCAAGCTCTGGACAGCAACGAACAGATTCGGGCTCTGCTCATCCGATCAACGCGCTACGCGGCCTACATCGCCCTGCCGCTCATCCTGACTCTGGCGATTCTTGGTGATCCGCTGCTGCGCGTCTGGATGGGGGACACGTATGTGTCGGCAAGGCTTCTGGCGGTATTGGCGATTGGATTCATAGCGACCGTGGTTCATCAGACTGTATTCAGCATACTCACCGGCGTCAATGCTCACGGCAAGCCGGGCGTCGCTCGGTTGATCGGCGCGATCTGTACGATCGGGCTGGCGGTACTGACACTCGGGCCACTGGGCTGGGGATTGATCGGGGCGGCCGTGTCCGTGGTTGTTCCTCTGGCTGTCGTCGACGGCATTTACTTGCCGGTATGTGCCTGCCGGCGGTTCGAGCTGCGATTCCTGCCGTTCCTGCTCGGCGAGTTGGCCCCGGACGAGCGCCGGTCGCTAGCCGGGATCGTGGAGAACGCGGACCTGCTGATCGTGGACGATACGACATGGCTGCTGGTACCCGTCTCGCCCGAACTGCTGGACACGCTGGCCGAACTGTCCGACGCCTCCCGCGCCCGCAAGCTGTCCGCGGTGAAGTCGCTGCTGTCGTTCGGCCATCGTATCGGCTATCTGCCGTTCGACGTCGGCCGGCCGGTGCGTCTGCCCCGCATCAAGGACACGATCGCCGAGCGGATCCTGCCCGAGGACACCGTGCTCGCCATGATCACGCTCGAGCCCGGCCAACGGAACCGGGCGCTGTTGCGGCTGCTGTACGGCGCCGGTTTGCGTGTCTCGGAGCTATGCGGGCTCCGGTGGCGGGACTTCCAGGAACGTGACGACAGCGCCCAGGTGACGGTTTTCGGCAAGGGCGGCAGAACGCGCCATGTCCTGCTCAGCAAGGGCACCTGGGAGGCTCTCAGCGCCATCCGTGACGACGTCGGCGAGGACGGGCCCGTGTTCCTCTCCCGCAAGGGATCGCCGCTCAGCACGTCGCAGGCGTTCAGGATCGTGCGGGCGGCGGCGCGAAGGGCTGGCGTCGACAAGGACGTCTCGCCGCACTGGATGCGGCACGCGCACGCCTCGCACGCGCTCGATCGGGGCGCCGCGGTGCATCTCGTGCAGGCTACCCTGGGCCATAGCAGCGTCGCGACGACAGGGCGATATTTGCATGCACGGCCGACGGAGAGCAGCTCGAAGTACCTCGCCGTATAGGTTGTCGGGAACGCACGATAAGTTCGGTTATCTTGCGTTCGAATAGAGAGCTTGAGAGCGAATCAGGGCACGGCCATATTATGAGACAGCGCGGCTAGGTTTTCGCGAGCCGAAAAGCTGGCACCTGCACCAGCCCCGCCGCGCTTCCTCCCACCCCGCAGGGCGCCTAGCAGGGGTGCGAAATGCCGCCTTTCTTTCCCAATGATTTCGTATCGCCGAGCAAGGCTATCGCGCTCGTTGGCGCTACACTGTACGGCGACGAGTGGAACGGGTGCCACACGAGACGCGAAGCGGGCTCGTTTCACAACGCCATTGCAGCCAACAGAAAAGCACGAACCATTGATCGGCAACGCGAGCTGTGGCCCGCGTTAAGAGCCAACAGTCAGATTGTGAGGCGGCGTGCTCGCATACTCGAGCTTAGTGACGAGGGAGCAGCGAAGCATTTCGTGTCCCTCGGCGACGCCTTGCGCATCCGCGGATACGCCACGGCCTGGTTCCGTGCACACCTGATGGACGATGCGGACGCGCTGGCGGAGTTCTACGGCGTCGACTGCGGTATCTGCACCGACCCCGAGTGGACCGTGGCGAGGAACTACGAATGAGCGGCTCGGTGCGACTGGTGGTGGGCTGCGCGCTGCTAATTGGCTGCCCCGCCCCTGATGGGGAGCCAACGGCAAGCGG
>JADFOF010000410.1 GCA_022563015.1 Planctomycetota bacterium | reverse complement strand
CTCACGCTGAATATCGAGGTGGCGCCCGATCAGATCGTCGTCCCCCGCCAGGCGTACACCGTCCAGATCAGCCGAATCCTGCCCCACGGCCTCGTGCCCTCACTGGGCTACCGGTTTGCCGACTATGCGACCGCGGATACCCACATGATCATGCCAGAGGTTACCTGGTACTTTCCCCGATTGTACTGGCTCGTGCGGTATTACCTGGCCGTCAGCGCGTTCGGGGATCAGAATACGACCACCCATTCGGCCTTCACGCGCGTACATTGGAGCGTGACCGATCCGGTCACAGTCTCCGCCGGGTACGTTCGGGCCAATGAGAGTTTCGAGTCAGGCAATCCGAAGGACCCGTTTGCCGGCTTCTCGGCGAACCACGTTCTCGCGGGAGTCGATTGGGACATTCGGAGCAACGTCGGAGTCGGCATCACGTTCGATTACGAGAAACGCGACAACGGTTCCACGCTGCGCCGGTACGACATACGAACGTTCTATCGGTGGTAGGAGAACGAATATCGAATATCCAATATTGAATATCCAATATCCAATATTCAGTATTCAGTATTCGATCGGGCGGCGGCCGCTCCCCTTGAAACTCCACATGGTTCCGTGGCGTCTGGTACTGCACGGGCAACAACGCCCGGCAACCCGAGGGACGATCCATGGCTAATCTGAAACTCGCTTTTCGAACGCTCAAGAAGACCCCGTTCGTTACGGCCGTTGCCGTGCTCTCGCTGGCGCTGGGTATCGGGGCCAACGCCGCCATCTACTCGATGTTCGACCAGATGCTGCTGCGGGCGCTCCCGGTGCAGGAGCCGGACCGCCTGGTCAACCTGGTTGCGCCCGGGCCGAAGCCGGGCTCACAGTCGTGCAATCAAGCGGGGGACTGCGAACAGGTCTTCAGCTACCCGATGTTTCGCGATCTGGAAGAACAAGCGACGGATGGCTTCGCGGGCATCGCCGCTCACGTCGCGTTCGGCGCGAACCTGGCCCACACCAACCAGACCGTGAACGGTCTGGGGATGCTCGTTTCGGGTTCCTATTTTCCGGTGTTGGGCGTGCAGCCCGCGCTGGGGCGTCTGTTCGGACCGGCGGACGACGAAACGATCGGGGAACACACCGTGGTGGTGCTGAGCTACCGCTACTGGGAGAATCGGCTCGGGGCCGATCGGGGAGTGCTGGGTGGGACGCTCATAATCAACGGCCATCCCATGACCATCGTCGGCGTGACGGCGCCCGGGTTCGACGGGACGACGCTCGGCAACATGCCGGATGTGTTCGTGCCCCTAACCATGCGCACCGTCATGAGCCCGTGGTTCACCGCGTTCGACAACCGGCGGAACTATTGGGCCTACCTGTTCGCGAGGCTGAGGCCTGACGTGTCGATCGAGCGGGCCGGATCGGAGATCAATACGATCTATCGGGGCATCATCAATGAGGTCGAAGCCCTGCTGCAGACCGGGATGAGCGAACAGACGATGGAGCGGTTCCGCGCCAGGGAGATCACACTCGAACGAGGGTGGCGTGGTCAGAGCTCGCTGCACTCCGAAGTCAGCACGCCGCTGACCTTGCTGTTCGTCATCACCGGGTTGGTTCTCATCATCGCGTGCGCCAACATCGCGAACCTGCTGCTGGCCCGGGGCGCCGGGCGCGCGCAGGAGATGGCGATTCGCGGATCGCTCGGCGGTACCCGGCGGCAACTCCTCACGCAGCTCCTCACTGAGTCGTGCCTGCTGGCGGTCATCGGCGGCATCGCCAGCCTGTTCGTCGCCCGGTGGACGCTGGGCCTCATCGCGTCGATGATGCCCGCGGAATCAGCGCAATTGATCGCGGTCGAGCTCCGTCCCTCGGTGATGTTTTTCGCTGGGCTGCTGTCCATCGGCACGGGGTTCATCTTCGGGATGTATCCGGCGCTCCACAGCACGCGACCCGACCTCGTCACCATGCTCAAGGACGCGGCGGGGCAACCGTCGGGGGCACGTGCCGCGGCGCGGTTCCGCACGTCGCTCGTCACCGGGCAGATCGCGCTGTCGATGGCACTGCTGGTGTCGGCGGGGTTGTTCATCAAGAGTCTCATGAACGTCAGCCGCATCGATCTCGGGCTGCGCCCCGAGAACATCGTCACGTTCGGCATCTCCCCCGTGCTCAATGGGTACGAGCCCGAGCGGAGCCTAGCGCTGTTCGCGCGCACCGAGCAGGAGTTGGCGGCGTTGCCCGGCGTGACCGCGGTCTCCGCGGCAAGTGTCCCGTTGTTGGTGGGCAACAACTGGGGCACGAGCGTGTCGGTCGAGGGATTCGAGTACGCCCCCGACGTGGATGCCAACTCGCGGTTCAACCAGGTCGGGGCAGGGTACTTCCGCACGGTCGGCATGACGCTCTTGGCGGGGCGCGATTTCACGGAAGCGGACGCCGGCGGCGCGCCGAAGGTGGCGGTCGTCAA